>JANXZC010000109.1 GCA_025355725.1 Syntrophus sp. (in: bacteria) | reverse complement strand
CCCCGCTCCTCGGAGCGGGGCGCGGATTGAAACGCCGCACGGCGCGCAACAATGGGATTGCGGAGCGGGGCGCGGATTGAAACGACGAGAAAACTGGAATGACCCTCGGGTCGGCGCAGATTGGAAATCAACCCAGCTGCTTGCGGGTGATCTCGTCCACCAACTTGGGATTCGCCTTGCCGCCGGAGGCTTTCATCACGGCGCCCTTGATGGCGTTGAGGGCCTTCTCGTTGCCGGACCTGAATCCGGCCGCTGCCTTCGGATTGTCCGCAATGGCGGCGGCGACCCACTTCTCAAGCTCGCCGGTGTCGGTGGACTGCTTCAGGCCCTGCCTTTCGACAATGACATCGGGCAGCTCGCCCGACCGGGCCATCGTCACGAAAACTTCCTTGGCGATGGAATTGGAGATCACACCCGACTCCACAAGTTTCACCAAACCGGCGATGTGTGCCGGTTGAACCTTGGACTCGGTCAGAGATAATTTCGCTGCCGCCAGCTCGCGGAGCAGATCGTTGGCAATCCAGTTGCCCGCGGCTTGGGGCGCGGCGCCCAGTTTAACCGTCACCTCAAAGAAGTCGGCCAGCTCGCGCTCAGGCACGAGCACCGACGTGATGGTGTAGGGTAACAGATAATCCGCCATGAACCGCCGCTGCCGGTCGAAATGATGTTCGGACACCGTGGCACGGAGGGCCGCCTTCCACGCCTCGTCCACCTTGACGGGCATCAGGTCAGGATCGGGAAAGTAGCGGTAGTCGTGCGCCATTTCCTTGGATCGCAATGACTGGGAAGCACCGGTCTGGCCATCAAAGTCGCGTGTTTCCTGCACGATGGTACCGCCACTTTCCTTCACGGCGAGCTGCCGGCGGATCTCGTGGGCGATGCCGTCGCGGACAAATGAGATGGAGTTGAGGTTCTTCAGCTCGACCTTGGTGCCGAGTTTCGTCTCACCCACAGGCCGGATGGAGATGTTGGCGTCGCAACGCATCTGGCCCTTCTCCATATCACAGTCGGAGATGCCGCCCTGCACAAGGGCGGTGCGCAACGAGGTGAGCAGGGCATAGGCCTCGTCTGCGCTGGTCAGCGCGGGATCGGTCACGATCTCCATGAGCGGCGTGCCGGCGCGATTATAGTCCACGAGCGAGTCGCTGGCCCCGTGGTTTAGCTTGCCGACATCTTCCTCGAGGTGGATCCGGGTGAGCGGGATCTTCTTGTGTTCGCCCATGATATTGCGCGCCGCGCCGGGCAGCTCGATCTCGACCGCGCCGCCGATGCAGATGGGCTGGTCGTATTGGGAAATCTGGTAATTCTTGGGCGAATCGGGGTAGAAATAGTTCTTCCGGTCCCACTTGCAGACGGCGGCGATCTCGCAGCCGAGAATCAGCCCCGTTTTGATGATCTTGTCCAAGGCCTCCTTGTTCATCACCGGCAGGGCGCCGGGCAGCGCCAGCACGACGGGATCGACGAGTGTGTTCTCGGGTTGCCCGTAGCCGGCAGCCACGCGCGTGAACATCTTCGACGCTGTGCGGAGTTGCACGTGGACCTCCAGGCCGATGACTGCCTCGTATTTCATGCCCGGAATTTTCCCCCGCGAATCACGCGAATGAGCGCGAATGGGGAAAGGCTGTTTGGGATTCGGGTGCATTGGTGTGATTAGCGGGCCAAGGCCTCAAAGGCTCGGGTGCTTGGAATACCACCCATGTGCCTGCTCGTAGTGCCGGGCGATGGACAGCAGGCCGGCCTCGTCAAAGGGCCGGCCGATGATCTGAAGACCGATGGGCAGGCCGCCAGTGGTGAAGCCGCAGGGTACGGAGATGCCGGGCAAACCGGCGAGGTTGACGCTGATGGTGTAAATGTCGGTGAGATACATCGCGAGCGGGTCGGAAGATTTCTCTCCGAGCTTGAAAGCCGCCGTTGGCGAGGTCGGCGACAGCAACGCATCGCAGTCGCGCAGCACGGCCGTGAACTCGTTGCGGATGAGCGTGCGAACCTTTTGCGCGCGCAAGTAATAGGCGTCGTAGTAACCGCTGCTCAGCACGTGCGTGCCGAGGATGATGCGGCGCTTTACTTCGTCGCCAAAGCCCTCGGCGCGCGACTGGTAATAGAGATCGACCGCGTCTTTCGCTTTGGCCGAGCGGCGACCATAGCGCACGCCGTCGTAGCGGGCGAGATTCGACGAGGCCTCGGCAGTGGCGATTAAGTAGTAGACCGCGATGGCGTACTCGGCCGCGAGCGGCAGCGAGACCTCGCGGATTTCGCAGCCGGTCGCCCGGTAGTGCTCAATGGCAGCCTTCACCGCGGCGCCCACCTCAGGGTCGAGTCCGGCGCCGAAAAATTCCTTGGGTACGCCCAGCCGCCAGCGGCCCTTGCTTCGGGCCAGCTCGGCCCGGTAGTCGGGCACATCGGCCTTGAACGAGGTCGAGTCACGCTCGTCGTGCCCGGCAATCGCGCCGAGCAGGAGCGCGGCGTCCTCCACCGTGCGGGCCATCGTGCCGATCTGGTCGAGCGACGAGGCGTAGGCGGCCAGGCCGTAGCGCGAAACGAGGCCGTAGGTGGGCTTCAGGCCCACAATGCCGCACAACGCGGCGGGCTGACGGATGGAGCCGCCCGTGTCGGAACCGAGGGCGGCGATGCACTCGTCGGCGGCAACGGCGGCGGCGGACCCACCGCTGGAACCGCCGGGGATCCGGGTTAGATCCCAGGGGTTGCGGGTAACACCGAAATAGGACGTTTCCGTGGAAGAGCCCATGGCGAATTCATCCATGTTTGCCTTGCCCGTAAAGACGGCCCCGGCGGCCCGGAGTTTTTCCACCACCGTGGCGTCATAAGGGGGGACGAAATTATGGAGGATTCGGGAGCCGCAGGTTGTGGTGAATCCCTGGACGCAATAGATGTCTTTCAGAGCGAGGGGAATGCCCGTCAAAGCCCTGATGTCACCGTTGCGGATAGCCGCGTCGGCGGCGGCGGCCTGGGCCTGGGCTGCTTCTTTCATCAGGGTGATGTAGGCGTGGACCTTGCCCTCCACCTGGTCGATTCTTTGATAGACGGAAGTAAGAATGTCCGCAGCCGTGACTTCCCCCGCCCGCAGCTTGTCTTGCAGTTCATGAATGGTTAACGAATAGAGCTCCATAGTACCTCTTTAATTATTCGATCACTTTGGGGACCCGGAAGAATTCCCCCCTGGGGTCCGGGGCGTTGGCCAGGGATTGCTCATTGGCCAGAGACGGTTTGACGATGTCCTCCCGGAAGGCGTTATGGAGAACCGTCGCATGGGTCATGGGTTCGATTCCCGTTGTATCCACGGAATTAAGTTTTTCCATATAGAGGAGGATGTCGTTCAACTGGGAGGTAAATTTGTCCATCTCCTCCTCCCGGAAAGTCAAACGCGCCAGATGGGCGACATGGGCTACTTCCGTTCTTGTTATCTTCAAAGCGGCATTCTCCTTTTATCTAAAATACATGCCAGAAGGGATTTATCTGATCCATCACCCGTCTGATTATGACATCCTTTCCCTGGTCAGCCTCGTATTCCATTCGGTCCAGGTAGTCTTCCGGGGTATGGGTATCTCCCCGCATTTCTCCAAGCATTGCCTTGATCGATTCCGTCAGGCCTTCAACATGATAGCCTCCCTCGAGGACGGCGACCAGACGCCCCTGGCAGCAGGCGGCGGCGATATCCATGAGGACTCTGGTCATGCCAACATAACCCTTGGCGGTGACCCGCATATCTCCCAGGGGGTCCTGAAAATAGGAGTCAAACCCTGCGGAAAGGAGAATCAGTTCCGGTTTGAACTTCATGGCCACCGGCTGCAAGATGCTGCGGAAGGCCTTGATGTGGAGGGAATCATCGGAGCGGGCCTTCAGGGGGACATTGATCGTGTATCCCGACCCCTCGCCCTGACCGGTTTCGGACAGGACCCCGGAACCGGGATAGGCGGGATACTGGTGGGTGGAAAAATAAAGGACCTTTTTGTCTCCATAAAAAATACCCTGAGTGCCGTCGCCGTGATGGAGATCCCAGTCGACGATCAGGATGCGCTTGAGGCCATATTTAGATAGGGCGTAACGGGCGCCGATGGCTACATTGTTGAACAGACAGAAGCCCGCCGCCTGATCCTTGCCGGCGTGGTGCCCCGGAGGGCGGACCAGGGCAAAGGCGTTATCCACCTCGCCGTTCATAACGCCGTCAATGGCATTTAGCACGCCGCCTACAGCGAGCTTTGCCGTATCATAAGACTCAGGCGTCGTCTGGGTGTCGGGGTCCAGGGAGAAGTTGCCCTTCCCCGCCGTACTGGCGATGAGGCTGATATATGATTGGCTGTGGACGAGACCGATTTCCTCGGGGGTGGCATAGCGGGGGGGGAGGGAAACATATTTTCCATCCATGTCCGGCTGATCCAGCATGGCATAAACGGCTTCCAGGCGCCGGGGGGATTCGGGGTGATAAAACCCTTCGCCATGTCTTAAATATCTGTCGTCGCGGACAATTCCCGTTCTAAGGGGCATAAGGTGAGTCCTGGTTCGTATTGTAAGTTTTCTCTCCCTGTACAAGCGGTCCCTGCACCTGTGGGGAGCGTCCCGCTTCTATCATAAAACCCCCGGAAGTGCAAAAATATTTACCATTGACAAGTACTTCACAGGCGCTATATATACCGCCACTATGTTTGGTATCGGTCTGCCTGAACTTCTTGTGATTGCCGTCGTGGCCCTGCTGGTCGTGGGTCCGGATAAACTCCCTGGTTTAGCCAAATCCCTGGGGAAAGGATTCCAGGAATTCCGCCGGGCAACGGATGATGTTACGGAGTCCATCAAGGAGACCCTGAAGCCCGACGACATCAAGAAAGAGGTCAATGACTTCAAGGACTCCCTCCTTTACGGCAAGGATGACGAGAAAGACAAAGACAAAGAAACAACCCCCAAAACCCAAGCCTGAAGATCCATCATAATATACTTATTTCATGGACCGAGCAGAAGACGATAAACTACCTTTAACTACCCATCTCCGAGAATTGCGGACCCGCCTTGTCCACATCATTTCTGGCATCGGCATCGGGTTTTTTGCCTGCTATTATTTCAAGGACCTGTTATTTAAGATCATTGCGAGACCTCTGGTGGCCGTTCTTCCGAAGGGAAGTCACATGATCTTTACCGGCCTGCCTGAGGCGTTCTTTATTTACATGAAGATCGCCTTCTTCGCCTCCCTGCTGATTACGAGCCCCTACACCCTCTACCAGATCTGGAAATTCGTTTCCCCGGGGCTCTACAAATCGGAAAAGAAACATGTCGTTCCCTTTGTCCTGGCCTCCAGCAGTCTGTTCATCGGCGGCGTCACCTTCGGATATTTCTTCGTCCTTCCGGCGGCCTTTGAATTTTTTATCTCCTTTTCATCGGAATTTTTGAAGCCCATGGTCTCCTTCCGGGAGTACCTTTCCTTTACCATGAAGTTTCTCCTGGCCTTCGGTTTATCATTTGAACTACCCGTCTTTATATTCTTTTTGACAAAAGCAGGGATACTTAACGTTCGAATCCTTACCAGCTATCGACGCTATGCCATTTTGATTATATTCATTGTTGCCGCTGTACTTACCCCTTCCCCGGATGCCTTCAGCCAGATTCTCATGGCGATTCCCCTGATGATTCTCTACGAGATCAGCATTATCATGGCCAGGCGCGTCGAGAAAACAGCCAGGAAAAAAAAGGAAGCCGCTGCGGAAGGGGAGGAATCGTAGCTTTATGACCCGCAGCAGAAAACGCCTCTTGGGCAAATGGGGATTTGCCAGCATCCTTGCCGTCCTGATCGGGCTGGTTGTTGCCCTGGTCCTGGCCGTGACGGGATATCTCTTCTATTTCTTCTTAGGAGAGTTACCCAGCGTCGATACCCTCAAGGACTACCGGCCGAGCATTGCTACCCGTGTTTATGCAGATAACAATGAGCTGATCGATGAATTTTTCCTGGAAGACCGGAAGATCATCAAGATCACCGATCTTCCCAAATACGTTATCCAGGCCTTTGTAGCTGCGGAAGACTCCCGTTTTTTCGAACACAAAGGGCTCGATTTCCAGGGCATTTCCCGGGCCTTTTTCAAGAATATCCAGGCAGGCCGGATCGTTCAGGGGGGCAGCACCATCACCCAGCAGGTGGCGAAGGCCCTCTACCTGTCCCCTGAAAAGAGATATATCCGTAAAGTCAAAGAAGCGATCCTGGCTTATAAGATAGACCATTATCTGACCAAAGAGGAAATCCTCAATCTCTATCTGAATCATATCTATCTCGGCCACGGCACCTATGGTGTCGAGGCGGCCGCCCAGGGTTATTTTGGGAAAAGCGCCCGGTATCTGAGCCTGCCGGAAGCGGCCATCCTGGCGGGGCTTCCCAAAGCGCCCAGCGCCTACTCCCCCTTCACCCATTTCGATAAGGCCCGTCAGCGGCAGGCCTACGTTCTCGAGCGTATGGAGGAAGACGGCTATATCACGAAACAGGACCGGGAACGGGCCCTGAATACCTCGTTGGCCCTGCGCTCCGTCAAACCCAAGGAAAAGGTTGCCCCCTATTTTATTGAGCACATCCGGCGTTATATCGTCGAGAAATACGGCAGTGACGTCCTGTACAAGGAAGGTCTGGAGGTCTACACGACCTTGAATATCGAGGCCCAGAAAGCGGCCCGTGACGCCGTGGAGCGGGGATTGAGCGAGCTGGAAGAGCGTCAGGGGTACGATCGGGGCCTCGTCCAGGGTGCTCTTATTGCCATGGATGTGAAGACCGGCGCCGTCAAGTCCCTGGTTGGGGGCCGGGAGTTTTCCAAAAGCGAGTTCAACCGGGCAACCCAGTCTCGCCGCCAGCCGGGATCAGCTTTCAAACCCTTTATATACACAGCCGCTTTCGACAAGGGCCTGACCCCTTCGACCCGATTTATCGACGACCCGATTCAATTTCCCGATCCCTCCAAACCCGGCGGCTTCTGGCAGCCGAAGAACTTCGACGGGAAATTCAACGGCCCTACGACCCTGAGAAACGCCATCGTTCAATCCCGGAATATAATAACTATCAAGGTTCTCCAGGATATCGGTATCGATTACGCCGCCTCCTATGCCAACGTGATGGGGATCACCTCCCCGCTGGGGCGGAATCTGTCCCTGGCCCTGGGCAGTTCCGGCGTGACCCTGCTGGAGATGGTACGGGGCTTCGGCGTCCTGGCCAATCAGGGTAAGCGGGTAACGCCCTATTTTATCACTAAGATTGTTGATCGTACTGGCCATGTCTTCGAAGAGAATCAACCCAAAGTGGAACAGGTCATCGATTCCCGGATTGCCTTTATCTCTTCCTATATCATGCAGGACGTTGTAGAAAGCGGGACGGGGAGGCGGGTCAAAAGCATTGGCCGGCCGGTGGCGGGAAAGACGGGAACGACGAACGATGTAAGGGACGCCTGGTTCCTCGGTTTTACCCCGTCCATGATCACGGGGGTATGGGTAGGCTTCGACCAGGAAAGATCCCTCGGCCATCAGGAAGTCGGGGGTCGGGCGGCAGCCCCGATCTGGTTGTATTTTATGTCCCAGGCCCTATCCGGGACGCCGATCGAGACCTTCCCCGTGCCGGAAGGCATCGTCTTTGTCAAGGTAGATCCGAAAACGGGGGCCCCCTCTTCCGGCCGCGGGACTATCTATGAGAGCTTCCTGGAGGGAACCACGCCTCCCGGCGCTGTCCCCGTTGACGCCGAACAGGTTAAACCGGAAGAAATGATCCCGAAAGAAGAGACGGAATAAACCGGACGCAAGACCGTCATCAGGCGAGGATGCCATACTCATTACAATGAAGAAATGGGAACAGGGGAAAGAACTTAATACAACAATACCGAAGGAGGATAAATGACGATGAAAACATGGCAAAAATTGATTGCTGCTGTTAGTGGCGTTATTATTCTAACCGTGGTTTTCTCGATGACTGTTTTCGCGGGAGGACCACCGCTGAAGGAAAAACCCTGCGGTTTTTGTCATAAGGACTATAAGGTCATTATGCCGAAAACTCATCCTGACGTGGGCGCCGCAGCTGCTAATTCCTGTCTGTCCTGTCACGCCCCCGATCCGGCCCGGGCCGAGGCCAGTAAATTTTCTACGGCAATCCACAAAGCCCATAAGGAGGGGGGAAAGACGACACTGGAATGCGCGGCCTGTCATGCCTTGTGATTAAATAGATTCAGTACCGTTTTGTTGGCTTGACTGCTAGAAATTTAGCATTCGGCAATTTTGGCACACATGCTTCCTTTCAAATAGCATCCATTAGGAGACCATATCTGGCTATTCCGGATAATCCCGCTTGACATGGTTATGAGCATATGCTTATAAACCGCCTATGAGCAGACCAAAGAAGGGCAGATTCGTCGATTGCAACCCTCGCGCATTGTATTTTAAACCCCGGGGGATACCCCTTTTCCAACTGGAGGAAACCGGTCTCGACATAGACGAGTTGGAGGCGATTCGCCTTGCCGACTATGAAGGCATGTATCACGAAGATGCCGCGAAGAGGATGAACATTTCCAGGGCAACATTTGGCAGGATTCTGAAATATGCTCGGCGTAAAGTGGCTGACGCCATCGTCAATGGCAAGGCTCTCAAGATAGAACAGGCATCTGTAAAAGAGGAGGAGCAGCATGAAGGTTTGTTTTGCAGTTCAAAAGGATGAAGGTATGGACAGCGCCGTGTTCGGCCATTTCGGATCGGCCCCCGCTTTTATGGTCGTGGACACGGAGCACCAAAGCATAGAACTTGTTAGCAACAAGGACATGATCCATGCCCACGGAGCATGTAATCCTATTATGGCTTTGGGTGGCCAGAATGTGGGCGCTGTTGTTGTGGGTGGTATCGGGGGCGGCGCACTTATGAAGCTGAATGCCGCCGGAATCAAGGTCTACGGGCCTATGGCCGGTACAATAAAGGGGAATCTCGATTTATTGATGACCAACAGCTTATCCGAGCTTTCCATGGAGAATACCTGTGCCGGGCATCAAGGAGGATGCGGTCATTAGGAGCGACAGGGTACCACAAAAACGAAAATACATACAATACGTAAGGATAGAGAAAAATGCCGATTTACGAATACCGGTGTAAGACCTGCGGAGAAGTGAGTGAATTACTCGTACTGGGGGACGGTGATCCCATAACCTGCAAAAACTGTGGGGGGGACCACCTGGAAAAGCTGATGTCTGCCCACAGTTCGCTGACGACTTCCCCTGGCCGTGAGGCGCCTCTTCCCGGTGGATGCTGCGGCACTCCCCACTCCTGCGGGAGACCGGGAAGTTGCTGTTCGTAATGGGGATTCAATTTATTCTACGAAAAAATACTGGAGGCGATTATGTTTCACGAGGAGAAGTGCGATTTTTGCGGCAAGTGTTTAGCGAAGTGCCATTATCTCGATTTTAATGAAGAAACGGGAGGGGAGGCCTTCCGGAAGCTGGTCCAGGGGGAAAAGGTGGACTGGATTTACGATTGTGTAACCTGTATCGCCTGTAATGAATACTGTCCCAAGGACGCCCGGCCCTTTGACCTGATCCTGAATAAGATGGAAGATGCCGGCGATTTCACCGATCCGGCCTTGCGCTCCCAGATGGCGGATCGCTTCAAGGCAGAGGGGGAACCGAAAACCATAGAACCACCCAAGGACCGGGTCATGTCCATATGCGTCATGGATGGCAGCATGCCCTGGGCGATCCAGGGGAGTCTCTTCCAGGGACTGCCGGTGCTCAAGGGGCGCCATTATTTCTGCAATGTCCTGTTCGCCCACATGGGTGATGAATCCATCATGCGGGACCGTCTCCAGGGATTGGTTGACAACCTGGCCAAATCGGGGGCCAAGGAGATCGTCTTCGTCCATGACGACTGCTATGCCCTCCTCAAGGGCATGGCCCCGGAACTAGGCATTACCCTGCCCTTCCGCCCCGTCTCCATTCTCGAATACCTGGCGGACTACCTGAAGGAACATCCGGAGCGGATACAAAAGCTGGGCATGAAGGTCGCCTATCAGCGCCCCTGCGCCTCCCGCTACACGCCGGAGAAGGATCATTACTTAAATGAAATCTTCGCCCTCATCGGTGTGGAGCGCGTCGCCCGCCAGCACGATGGGATCAACGCCATCTGCTGCGGCGTGGAATTGGCCGGACCGAACCTGAAACTCTTTCCCCGGGGCAAGAACTTCGAACCCTTCCGGGACAAAAATATTCAGGACGCCAAAGACAACGGTGCCGAGGCGATGGTCTATCTCTGCCCCATGTGCTACCGGACCCTGGGCAAGAAGGTAAAGGGGGCGGGGATGGCCAACTACATGATCAGCGACATCTGCCGCCTTGCCATCGGCGAAACCCTGCCGGAGGACAAGCCGGCCTGAGAGAGAAGAAATATGGGGGGGGAAATGCCCCCGGAGGCGAAACACGGCGCCCTTTTGGCAGCCAATACCCTCAAAGCCGCTTGAAAGGAGAACAAGAAATGGCAAATGACAAGTTGAAACCTGTTGACAAAATTGAAATCCTTTCCTTACAGGACAACTACATTGAGATGACGGCCACGGACAACAGCGCCGTCGTGACCAGGGCCATTCCTTTGAAGGAGGGATATTTCCGCCAGTCTGTGCTCGCAGAGCATGGCTTTTCCGCTGTCGTGAAGACCGGTGGTAACGGCAGAACGAAGACGTTCCTCTTCGATTTCGGTTTTTCCGAAGGAGGTGCAGCCTACAACGCCGGGATATTGGGGGCCGAATTATCCTCGGTGGAAGCCGTCGTCCTTTCTCATGGTCACAATGACCATATCGGCGGCTTTGAGAAGCTGACGGAGATGATCGGGGAGAGAAACATCCCCTTTGTCGTCCACCCGACTGTCTTTCGTCATCCCCGTTACCTGAAACTGCCGGTAAGGGACCTGAAGATCTTATTTTCGCCCTTGGAGAGAGAGCAGATTGCCGCCGCAGGTCTGAAGCTTATAGAATCGTCGGACCCCTTACTTCTGCTTGACAATACGGTGCTTTTTCTCGGCGAGATCCCCCATAAGACGGATTTTGAAAAGGGCTTTCCCATCGCCCACTATCAGGAGGACGGCCAGGAGAAATGGGATCCCATCGAAGACGATACCTCGGTAGTCATGCATCTGAAAGACAAGGGGCTGGTGGTTCTCTCGGGGTGCGCCCACGCGGGAATCGTGAACACGGTAAATTACGCCCGTGAGATCACGGGAATAGACAAGATCCATGCTGTCATGGGGGGATTTCATCTTTCCGGCGTCCTCTTCGAAGGAATCATCGACCGGACGGTCGAAGAAATGAAAAAGATCAATCCCGACTATATCATCCCCTGCCACTGCACGGGACGCAAGGCGATCATGGAATTTGAAAAGGCCATGCCCGGCAAGTTCATCCTGAACATGTCAGGAACAAAGATGACTTTCGTCGCCTAAAGAACAGGATGTACAGAGCGCAAGAGCTTTCGACCAATAAAGTATAATAGCTTACAGGTGTTAAGGAAAAAGCCGGCCCCTGGGCAGGGAAGGTCCCCCGCCCAGGGGCCGATAACCAGGCGCCTGACCGGGGGGGAGAAGGGGTGCAGGAAACAGGCTCGAAAGATCAGTATTTTCTCGCCTTGAAGGCGTTTTTGATTGTTTCCACTGCTTCATCGATGGTCATGCCCGCCGTGTTAAGCACCAGATCGTAATGTAGGGGGCTCGCAATATCCTCATGAAAGGCCTTTTTGATAAAGGCAGCCCGGTCATTTTCGGTCTTGATGATGTAGCTTTCCGCCTCTTCCGCAGAACAGCTCCGATCTTTTGCGATCTTTTGTATCCGCTGTTCCAGGGGGGCGACAAAGCGAAGACGGAAAGTCCGCTCCGGCGGCAGGATAAACTGCGCCCCCCGCCCGACGATGATAGCGTTGCCGTGCTCACCGATGGCGCCAATCACCTTGGTCAGATGTTGCAGATAAACGTCGGGCCAGAGATGGCGGGAGGTAAAGAGCGAATTGATCCAACTATCCAGGGTGCTGACGTGTTTTTCGTCAAGGGTCTTGACGACCTTTTCACTCATGTTGGCGCTTTCCGCCACCCGGGAGATGATCTGCCCTCCCATTAGATCCATTTTGAGATCCTTGGCAAGTTTTCGGGAAACCTCGCTGCCCCCGGCCCCCGGGTCACGGGAAACGGTAATTGTCGGCCGTGGCTTGATCGCCCCTTCTTTGCGCCATTTCTCCAACTGTTTATCAACAAGACTGTAATCAACATCCGAGTCCTTGATGGCGTAATCCCTTGTAAAATCGGGGCAATGAATGTTAACTCCTCCGTGCTGTGTGATGGAGAACCTTTTCTGACAGTGCTCCCGCCAGGCGCAGATAATGCAAAGTGTCTTTTCCATTCCCATAATCAGTGACCCCCTTTCATCAGTTTTTCCCCATGGCTTCAAAACCAGCGACAATATCCAGGAGCTCTTCCGTGATCGTCATCTGTCGCTGGCGGTGAAAATGGACATGGAGCTCCTCAAGACGTTCTTCGATATTCTTCTCCGCATTTTGCATGGCCGCCCGCCGGCTGGCGTTTTCGCTGGCCAGCGAATTGGCGAAGGCTTTGTAGATGGAAACGAATAGGTATTCCCGGATCATGGACCGGAAGATATGTTCCCATTCCATGGTGAACAGGGGGAGAGTCCGGGACTCCCATTTCTGTCTCTGGAGATTCAGCAGCCAGGCCCTGTCCACGGGAAGCAGTTTCAGCAGGCGGGGCCGGTAAGTGGCCCCGGAGATGTATTCATTGTAATAAAGATGCATATGCTCCACCTGACTCTTGAACCGCCAGTTCTCAAGGAGCAGGGTGATATCCTGCACCATGGGAGTGATTCCCGACGTGGACCCAGGCGTGGCGAGGGTTTCAAAAATCTTCTGTCCCGAGTCCTCGAGGATATCGGCGGTCCTGAGCCCAATGGCAATCACGACCCGGTCTTCTTTCTTTACACCTGTCTTGTCCATTTCTTCAAGGGCGTGATGGACGACGATGTTGTTGAACTGGCCGCAGAGACCCTGATCCGTTCCGAAAATAATGGCCCCGAGACGGGTCATCCGCCCGCCCGAGGGTGCAAAGGTTCCCTGGCTCTTTTTCAGAACGATCTGCAGGCCCATTTCGACGGTCCGGTTGTACTCGCTCAAGGACTCGACGGCCCGCTGATACTGTCGGATACTCACGGCGGCCAGGGCCTTCATCGTCTTCACGACGCCGAGGAGATCCTGGGCGCTCTGGATTTGTCGCTTCAGGGCTTCAGCGGTCAGCACTTTCCGGCTCCTTTCCATAAGATAACGCCGTTTCCGTAGCCGCGCGGGCGAGAATGTCCCGGTCTGCAGACCCGAGTTTTTCACCCGCACTGATCCGGGCGTTCAAATCGCCGTGTTTTTCAACCATGGTCTTACGAAGGGCTGCTTCAGCGTCCCGGATTTTATCAACGGCGACGCTGTCATAACTTCCCGAGGTGACGGCCAGCAGCGCCGCGACCTGCTCAGCTACGGGGATGGGCTGATACTGGGGCTGCTTCAGGATCTCCCGGACCCGCCAGCCCCGATCGAGGACCTTCCGGGTCGCGTCGTCCAGACGGGTGCCGAAGCGGGAAAAGGTTTCCAGTTCTTCAAACTGGGAATATGAGATCCGGACATCCCCCGCCACGGCCCGGTAGGCCGGAAGCTGGGCCTTGCCGCCCACGCGGGAAACGGATTTGCCGACATCCACAGCGGGTAGGATGCCCTTCTGGAAAAGTCTTGGTGATAGATAGAGCTGCCCGTCGGTGATGGAGATCAGATTGGTCGGGATGTAACCGGAAATATCCTGAGCCTCCGTTTCCACGATGGGCAGGGATGTCAGGGAGCCGCCGCCGTGTTCCTTCCGGAGATGGGTCGACCGTTCCAGGAGCCGGGAATGGATATAGAAAATATCCCCGGGAAATGCCTCACGGCCCGGCGGGCGCCGGAGCAGCAGGGAAAGCTCCCGGTAGGCCCGGGCATGATAAGTGAGATCATCATAGATGATAAGGACGTCACGCCCGGTGGACATGAAATATTCAGCCATGGAGGTGGCGGCGTAGGGGGCAATGAACTGGAGCCCCGGGGGCTCGTCGCCGGTGGCGACCACGACGGTTACATAACTCATGGTTTTGTACTGTTTCAGGTCGGCGATGAGTTTGGCTACATCGGAAGCCTTTTTCCCGACGGTGCAATAGATACAGAGGACGTTCTTGTCGGCCTGGTTGATAATGGTGTCGAGGGCGATGGCCGTTTTCCCCGTCTGGCGGTCGCCGACGATAAGTTCCCGCTGTCCCTGCCCGATGGGAAAAAGGGCGTCGATTACCTTGATGCCCGTCTGGAGGGGAACCGTGACGGGATCCCGGGCCATTACCGGCGGGGCCTCCCGTTCCACTGCAAACCGCTTCACCGACCGGATTTCCCCCTGGTCGTCCAAGGGGCGCCCCAAGGCGTCAACCACCCGGCCGATCAGCGCTTCCCCGACGGGAACATCGAGGATTCTGTCGGTGCGCCTCACCTCATCCCCGGCCCCCAGATGTGCGCTGGGCCCCAGGAGAATAACCCCGATTTCCTCCGGATCGATATTGAAGACCAGTCCCTGAAGATTACCGGGAAAGAGGACGACTTCGTCGGCCCGGATGTTCGGCAGGCCGCTGACCCGGACGATCCCGTAACCGACGTAATTGACGGTGCCTACCTCACGATCCCGCAGTTCCGCTTCATGCTGGGAAAGGACGTTATCCATGGTTCGGAAGGCGCCGTCCAGAAACACCTTCAACTCCTCCTTCTCCGATACAATATCCTTCATGGTTATTATCTCCTTATGTCCGCTGTTCCTGCGCTTCCTCATAAAGGGCGGAGTAGAATCGCTCCTCGATGGTGTCGAGGTAATCCTTCATGCTCCATGATATCTTGTGTCCGTCCGACCGTAATTCGCAACCGGAAAGGATGTCATCCGATCGCACATAGGTCACGTCCATGTCCCCTGACAGGTAGCGGTGCAGGGTGTCATTAAGTCTCGCCTGCGCCGCCGTGGGAATATCAAAGGCGCAGGTGACGGTTATCGTCCCTCCCTCACGGGCGGGTCCCCGGAATTTGTTCCGCTCGTTTTCATCCATGGAAGCGATGCGGGCCAAGAGTACCTCTACGATTCGCTCCTCGAGATTTAGATCGGCCAGATCCTTGAGGACTCGCCGCGTCGCCGCGTAGATCTGACGTCCCGCAAGCTGCCGGAGCTCGTGGAGGAAGTTATTCCGTTCTGCCCTCAGGGCCTCCGTCCATCGCACCTTGAGGTAATCTACCTCCTCGCGGGCCTTCTCCATCAGGCGTTCCCGGTAGGTCTCGGCCTCCCGGCGGGCCTCATTGAGCGATTGCTCATAGCGTTCCTCCAGGTCCTGGCGCTTCCTCTCGCAGTCTTCTGCCGCCGTCCGGGCATCCTGGCGGGATTGCTCGGCCTCCGCAAAGAGGGCGCCGATCTTCGCTTTCCGGGCGTCTATGGCCCCGATGATCCGCCCGTAGAGGAATTTCTTCAGGAGAAACAGGAGGATCAGGAAATTGACGATCTGGGAGAAAAAGACAAACCAGTCGATATGCATGGATTATCCCCCCGCTTTCTTGATGACGTAAGCCCAGAATGGATTGGCGAACACCAGGATCATGGAGATAACGAAGCAGTAGATGGCGATGGATTCAATCATGGCGAGACCCACAAAAAGGGTCCTCGTCAGAGAGTTCCGCTCATCAGGCTGCTGGGCGATCGAAGTCAACGCCCCCTGTACCGCCCGGCCCTGTCCAAGGCCGGGTCCGATGGCGCCGATCCCCATACAGATACCCGCCGTAATAATAGATGCCATCGCTACAATGCTCACGCTGTCCATTTGATGTGTCCTCCTTTTCTTTTTATGTTTTTAACGGTTTGTTGAATTAGGTTCCTTGGTTTTATGTTCCGCTTCTTCATGCGACTGCGTGGCAGACGCAATGTAAACTATGGTCAGTACCGCAAAAATATAGGCCTGGATGATGCCGATGAGGAGGCCGAGGACCTGCATGACTACCGGGAAGAGCAGGGGCGTGACGGCAAGCAGGATGGCAATAACCTTCTCGTGGCTCATGAGATTACCGAAAAGCCGGACGGCAAGGGCCAGGGTCCGGGAAAATTCGCCCATGACGTGAAAGGGGAAGAAGATAAAGGTCGGGCGAAAATATTCCTTCAGGTATTCAAGGATTCCCTGTTTGGAGATTCCATAAATCGGGACGGCAAAAAAGACCATGATTGCGAGGGCTGACGTGGTCGTGAGGGATGATGTCGGGGCGACGTATCCCGGAATGAAGGTGAAAAGGTTGGAGAACAGGATGAACAGAAAAAGGGTGCCGATAAAGGGAAAATAGGTGTCCACACCATCCTTGACAACATCCCCGATCTCCGAGCGGATCGTTTCGACGAGGACTTCCAGCACACTCTGCCACCGGGTCATGATCGGGTCTGATGACAGATTTCCCGTAATAAGTATGGATCCGATGACCAGGACCCCCATGACCAACCAAGTGTAAAGCAGGGTGGCGCTGATAGTGACGAACCACCACGAGAAGAGGATGACCTGGTCGGGACTGATCTGGTTAATGGCTACGACTTCCATAATACCGCTCCTTTAGGAGAAGGGCCGGGAATCCGCCCGAAACGCCGGACCAGTAAGGCCCGGAGGATCAAAAATCCCATCATGGCTGCCGCCAGGCGTTCCCAGGCGCCGTCCATGATGACGTAAAACCCTCCCAGCGTCAGGGTTATCCGCCCGATATAACTGTACAAAAGGATCCGAATGGGGCTCTGTGCGTCGGGAAGCCGCTGCACAGTCTGCCAGAGTCCCGAGAAGTAGAGCAGGCCGATCAGGCTCCCGAGGATAAATGGGACGAGCAGTGTTGTGGCGGAAACCATGGATTAATCCTTTCATTCAGTCGTTCCGTCGATGAAAATTTACCGACGAGTGACGCTGCTGTAATCGTTCTCTCAGTCCTTGATGATGTTTTCCCGGGCCTTTTTTACCCAGTACCAGGCGTTGATGCATCCCAAAGTTACCCCCAGGATCATCATCATCAGCGCCCAGGAAAACCGGCTTGGCCAGGCGCCGTCGATCCAGACCCCGATGGCCGTTCCGATCAGGGTGGGGATGACGACCGACCACCCCACGATGCCGAAGACGCCCAGGCCGAACCAGATGCCCTCGTCTTTCTGGGATTTTCCCTTGATTTTCCTTGCCTCCTTGACGCCGACCTTTTTCGTGAAATCTTCGGCCTGCTTGCGGAGCCTTTCTTTCGGGGTCAGATGTTCTTCACTCATGTCTCAACTCCATGAAGCGGCGCAGGAGGTCCACTTCCAGTCTGGATGCGGCAGTACGGGCCTTCTTTTCGCGCTCGTCTATCTCCCGGAACTGCTGGACGACGACCTCTTTCAAATGACCGAGTTCGGATCCACGGAAGGCGTTACGGGTCGATACCAGGATATCGGCCCCCCTCTTGATAATGGTGCCGACATCAACGGCCAGGTAGTTATCCTCCCCTGCCTGGGTGGTATAGGAAAATACCCCGGGGACGAGGGCCGCCGTGAAATCAACGTGCTGGGGCATCAGGCAGAAAAACCCGTTTTCCGCTTCGGCCACCACTTTGGTTACCTCTGCGGTCAAAAATATCTCAGCGGGGAGCAGGACTTTCATGTTCATGTGTTTATGTCCTCATCCTGATGTTCAAAAATTACCTTTTTCTTCAGGAAACAGATTTCGTTCTCAAAAGTTCACTTGCTATCTTCTTTCACTGCCTCGTCAATCGTGCCGATCATGTAGAGGGAGCTCTCGGGATAGTCGGCGAATTCATCGTTGAGTATCCTTTCGCATCCGTCCAGGGCGTCCTGGAGGGCCACCACCTTTCCTTCCTTGCCGATGAACTGTTGGGTGACGTAGAAAGGCTGGGTAAAGAAACGCTCCAGACGGCGGGCACGATAGACCGTCCGCTGGTCCTCCCGGGACAGCTCGTTGATGCCCAGCATGGCGATGATATCCTTTAATTCCTCGTAGACCGTCAGATTTTTGCGGATTTCCTGGGCGATCCGGTAGTGGCGTTCCCCGGCGATGGTGGGCATGAGCATCTTGGAGCCCGACTGGAGGAGGTCGATGGCCGGATAAAATCCTTCGCTGGCCCGCTTCCGGGATAAAACGATGGAAGCCGTCAGATGGCTGAAGGTATGGGACGCCGAGGGGTCTGTGAAATCGTCGGCGGGAACGTAAACGGCCTGGATGGAGGTGATGGCCCCCGTGGTGGTATTGCAGATCCGCTCTTCCAGCGCCGCCAGGTCGGAGGCCAGTGTGGGTTGATAACCGAGGCGGGAGGGGAGAAGTCCCATGAGCCCCGAGACCTCCTGGCCGGCCTGGATGAAACGGAAGATATTGTCAATAAGAAGGAGGACGTCCTGCCGTTCGTCGTCGCGAAAATATTCGGCCATAGTGAGGCCCGTGTGACCGACCCGGAATCTCGCCCCGGGCGGTTCGTTCATTTGTCCAAAAACCATGACGGTATTGGGCAGAACGCCGGCCTCCTTCATTTCGCGGTAGAGTTCCTCCCCCTCCCGGCACCGTTCCCCGACGCCGCAGAAGATACTGATGCCGTGATGGTGTCCCACCATATTATGGATCATCTCCGTGAGGAGGACCGTCTTGCCCACGCCGGCCCCGCCGAAAAGTCCGGCTTTGCCGCCCCGCTCCAAAGGGCAGAGGATATCCACGGCCTTGATGCCCGTATCGAAAATTTCCGATTCGGTTGACTGCTGGGTGATGGGGACATGAACCCCGCGGATAGATCGGGTTTCAACGGTCTGCGGCGCTTCAATGTTGTCAATCGGTTCGCCGAAAACGTTGAAAACACGGCCCAATAGCCCTTTCCCGACGGGAATCATGAACGGCTGTCCCGTATCCGTGATGGTGGACCCCCGGGCCAGTCCCTGGGTCGGCATCAGGGAGATCCCCCGGACGGTTTCCGCGTTGAGCTGGACCATCACCTCGATGCGCGTCCGACTGTCGTCCCCGGCCAAAAGGACGTTTCCGATGTCGGGGAGAGACCCCGAGGAGAAGCGGGCATCAATGACACTCCCCCGGATGGAGACGACCGTTCCCTGATTCGCTTGCGCTGCTGTTTGCATGTATTCTTTATCCTCCGTCATTAATTGGCGGGCTTATAGAGTTCCTCAGCCCTTGTAATCCCTTCACTCAGGAAGGCCACGACGGTTCCGATAACGAGAAACATCGCTGCCCGGATAATATCATCGGTAAAGGGCATGCCCTTGAGAAAAAGCAAGTGACTCAGGAGCAGGTACCCCCCCAAACACGCGGCGACAAGAATGCCTTTTTTCTTCCACCAGATACCCGCCAAAACAATAGGAATGTAGAGAAGGTGGGTGAAAATGATATTCCGGCCCAACATGGCATGATAATAATAGGTCAGACCAAAGGCGCCGAGGACCAGGGCGATCATGATGGCGGTCTTGTACGGCCCCTGCTTTGCTCCAAGGGGCCTTTCCATGCGCAGGACATTCACGACGCCAAGCTTTTCCTCGATACTTTGCCGGATCAATTCCTGGTAGCGCTGGCTGATGAAGAAAATGGCGTAGTCGAACATGAGGATGGTCCGGACGAGGCTGTCCACGGCTTGTTTCTGCTCTACGGCGGAGATGAAGATCGCCTGGAACTCTGCGTAGAGCCAGATGTGGCGACGCATCATGATCAGGGCATAGAGGGCCTCGTTAAGGGGGATATTCCTTTGGTGATGCTCTTCCGCATACCGGGCAAAATATTGCTGAGAAGTATCTGCCGGTTTGTCGGTAAAGAACATTTGTTTGAAGTTGTCGTAGAATTTCATGCCCACAGGAACGAGTTTGTCCTCCGGGATGCCGTGATAGGATGGGGTCCGCGGATTTTTTCTCACGTCCTTGGCCCATTGACGGGCAATGGGCTCGGCGTGGGTCTCAATAAGATTAACGAGTTTCAGAGAACCGGACATGCTCTTTGCCCTCCTTATCTTCGCTGCCCCCTTAAGGGAAGGCTTGTTCTACGGTTTTTATCAGGTGTTGGGCGCCTCAAACCATTCCAGCTTCATCAGTTCGCGATATTTTTTTGTAATGAAGTACATGGCATAATCGAACATGAGCATGGTCCTGGTGACGCTATCAATGGCCTGCTGTTTTTCTACGGCTGTTGAGAAAGTGGCCTGAAACTCTGCATACAGCCAGATCTGACGCCTCATCAGGATGAGAGCATAGATCGCCTCGTGCAGAGGGACGCCTTCTCTGTATCGTTCCTCAGCGTACTTGGAGAAATATCCGTCGGAGGCTTCCGCACGTTTCGGTTCCATAAACAAGCTTCGGAACTTGTGATACAACCTTGTCGCCTGGGGTATGAGTCTGTCCGCCTCCAGTTTCTTATAATAAGGCGTCATGGGGTTTTTGACCACGTTTTTAGCCCACTGTTCGGCGATTCTTTCCGCGTGATTATCTACCAGATCAATCAGTTTCATCGATGCGATCATACGCCGATTCCTCCTTTCTCTTGGATTGGCTTTCCCCTGCTTTTGATTTTTATATCAGCAAGGGTTGTACCAAAAAAGATTTCCTCAGAGACAATAGTTTCATGCCTGAATGAACCACGACGCAGCAGGCTGCGAGGCAGCCAAGACCGTAAGGAACGAAGCAAGCTTCAGGAAATATAGCCCGGAGAGATTAAACAACGATTTTTTTTACGAGTTAGCGATACAGTTCATCGGGCTGATGAACAAAAGGTCGTCATTTGTGGGGCCAAGAACAAAACAGGCGTCAATAAAAAGAAAAAACAACTTAAAAGTTGTGTACTTGCATGCTGCGACCAAAATGTCGCCCCCATGTGACCTGGAAGTCGCGTTTCTTGCAAAGCAGGATATGGGCATGAATCCCCGTTTGCAAGGCAGGAAAGACTATGCTGCATTATAAGCGTTGGGAAGGCCATTGACTCTCGCTTCCGCTACGAATGCAGAGGATACCCCCCGACGCCCATCCCCGAGAATGGTTCTGCGCCTGGCGTTTCAGCATCCCGGAAGGGGCGTAACCAGAAATCTTAACAAAATCGAGGGACATGACCAGATTGCAATCTCTCCGCGTCATATTCCCCGAAGCTTGCTGAAGGGTGGTTGATTTGAAAATACCCCTATCGCATGGAAGTAATCAAGGCTATTGAGCAGATGCTGGCCCAGGGGGCAGGAGATATTGCTATCACAGCTCGGTATGGCCTGTATCTTGCTAAATTAAAGAGTTACGAAAGGCAATACGGCGACCGGGTTTGTCGCACCTTGCGGGGACACGCTATCCCCCACAGATGAGTGGTATCCCAGGGAGGTCCTCGAATTCCAGAGGACGCAATCACCGGCGACCGGGTGCAGGCATACTGTCCGGCCTTCGATATCACCCCGCCGGAACTGATAGCACTCATCGTCACAGTATCCGGCGTTCGTAAGCCGTCAGATATCGGATCTTCATAATAAATTTCTTTTTCTCGATGCATGGGAGGTGATGATTAAAGCCCAACGGGACATGAGAAAGATTAGGATCCACACAAACGTGAAAAGAGCTCCTGTTTGGAATTGTTTAAGAATCAATTATTCAGTTGAGGCAAAGATCGTCGAAATCATGGCATATTTAAGGATAAATTATATGCCATGGCTCTAAAGGGAGGAGTGACTTATGAAGGCAAAAGTAAGTAAAAAAAATGATCCGGCTACGATGGGCAAAGACCTGAAGAAAAAAAAGGAGTCGTCTGACAGTCCTCAGGAATCAGAACATCTGCTGCAAAGCATAATCCATGGTTTCTCCATTCCCGCTTTCGTGATTGGGAAAGACCACAAGGTTCTTCATTGGAATAAGGCCCTTGAACAACTGAGTAAAATACCGATGAGTGAGGTTGTTGGCACTAATGAGCAATGGAGGGCTTTTTATGCCGAGGTAAGACCCTGCATGGCGGATTTGCTCGTTGATGGGATCTCGGACCGGATTCCAAAGTGGTATGAAGGAAAATACTCCAAATCCGATCTGTTGGAAGAAGCCTATGAAGCGACCGATTTCTTCCCTGATCTCGGCGAAAGTGGCCGATGGCTTCGGTTTACGGCTGCAGCTATCAAGGATTCCAAAGGCCGACTCGTGGGAGCAGTTGAGACCCTGGAAGATATTTCGGAACGCAAGTCGGCTGAACTGTCGAAAAGAGAAAGCGACCAAGAGCTATTCAGTATTATCGAGGGTTCACCGTTTCCGACATTCGTAATCGGAATTGATCACAAAGTGATTCACTGGAATCGGGCTCTCGAAGAATTAAGCAAGATCCCATCGGAAGAGGTGATCGGAACAAGTCAGCACTGGCGTGCCTTCTATGCTAAAGAAAGACCTTGCATGGCTGATCTGATCGTAAATCAATCACTTGAGACAATACCGGAATGGTACAGAGGCGTATCTAAATCGAAACTTCTCGATGAAACTTTTAAAGCAGAGGGGTTTTTCCCCGACTTGGGTGTAAACGGGCGCTGGCTCTGGTTCACCGCAGCGGCAATCCGTAACTCCCAGGGAGTTTTAGTTGGCGCTATCGAGACCTTAGGTGATTTTACGGAGACCAAAAGGGAACGCGAAATTGCAGAGCAAAGACTGGTCAAGAGTGAAAAAACACTGAACAGCATTTTCCAGGGCTTCTCCATCCCCGCTTTTGTGATCGGGAAGGACCACAAGGTCATTCTTTGGAACCGGGCGTTGGAAAATTTGACCAAAATACCGGCCGAAAATATGATCGGGACCGATCATCACTGGAAAGCCTTCTATGGAGAAGAGAGGCCCTGTATGGCCGATCTGCTTGTGGACAGCGCGGTTAAAAATATCTCCAAGTGGTACACGGGGAAATATCGAAAATTCGATGTCGATGAAGAGGCATTCGAAGCAACGGATTTCTTCCCCGAGCTGGGGAAAAAGGGACGCTGGCTTCGGTTCACCGCTGCCGTAATCCGGGATAACCAGGGAGAACTCGTTGGCGCCGTTGAGACCCTGGAAGATATTACGGAGCAAAAGCTGGCGGAGGCTGCCCTTAAAAAATAAGTGCACCGAAGAAAGATTAGGTTCAAGAAAACTACGTGTGCAGCAATGAAGAGGATCTGTTGACCAGAAGCCAAATTATTTAGCGGATATTCAGGAGGTCAGACCATGAAGTCATCCACAAAGTTGATAGACTTAACGGAGAAACATGCGGAAGCCATCGCCCAGCAGTGGTATAACAATATAAAGAATAATCCCAAAACACCATTTTATCATACGATGCCGGAAAGCAAGGCAAAACAGCAGGCCCTGAATTTTTACAACAAATTCGGAAAACTCTTCCTCTCGGATTCACCCTTCGAGGAGGCGCATACGCTTTTTGCCAAATATGCAGAAGAAAGCTACATGGCACACATACCGCTGCCCCAGGCTATCTACGCCATCACCCTCATGAGACGCCACATGTGGTTGTATGCCGAGTATCAGAGCACATTTACAACCGCCGTCGAACACCATCATGCCGCAGAAAGCCTCAACCGGACGATTCTGATGTTCGATTATGCGACCTACGTAATAGTGCTGCAATATGATGAATTACTCAGAAAAGAAATCGAGGAAAAATTCAAGGCATTAAAGATCAAAAGCCCCCTGGCAATATCTTTGTGGGCAAGTGCCCCGAAATAAATGCCAAGATAATGCAAGGCGTATTTGAATTACCTCAAGTAGGAGCCCACGGGCAAGCGCCCGTGGGCCATTTCGCACAAAGAAGATTGCATTAACATTTTGTAATCACAGATTTAATTGCGATTGATTATTTCCCCTTTGTGTGGTAGCTGCGAAACAATTCAAAGATCATGAACAATACCTTGGGGGAGAGGTAAAGGCAGAAGAACAAACGGCCATTTTTCCAAACCATTTACGTACCTCCATAAAGGGAAGGGACAGAAAGATCCCTTCCTTTTTGTTAATTTCAAGCGTAGACTTTTAACAATGAGTTGAGAGAGGATCCGCTTATATTGTCCATGAAAAGAAGCCCATCGAATCATCGTCGTTTTGCCGGTCCCCTGGACAGAGAAGAACTCGACCTGCTCATGGGATGCATCGGCGGCTCCCCAATCCCTGCCTTTGTCATCGACCGGGACCACCGGCTTATCTACTGGAACCGGGCCCTTGAAGAACTCAGCAAGATCAGTGCTGAAGAGGTGATCGGCACCAGCCAGCAGTGGCGGGCCTTCTATAGCAGACAACGGCCATGCCTGGCCGATCTGCTGGTGGAGGGCGCTGTCGCGGACATCCCCCAGTGGTATGGAAGAAAATACCTTAAATCCCCCCTCATCGAGGACGCCTATGAAGCAACGGATTTCTTCCCCGAGTTAGGCGAGACTGGTCGCTGGTTACGTTTTACCGCCGCTCTTCTCAGGGATCCCCAGGGGCCGGTCCTGGGGGCTGTAGAGACCCTGGAGGACATCACCGAGAAAAAAGAAGCGGAAGCGGCCCTGTTGAAGGCCCATGAAGAACTTGAGATGCGGGTCCGGGAAAGGACCGCGGAGTTAGCCAGAACCAATGAAATCCTTCAGCGTACGACGGATCAATTGTCTTTGCTCTTGGAGTCTCTGCCCATCGTTTCTTATACCCGGAACACCGCAGGGAAATATGAAATGACCTTTGTGAGCCACTCCGTGGAGGAAATCACCGGCTATAGTCCCTTGGACTTTACAGACCGTACCTCTTTCTGGCAGAACCAGATCCATCCCGACGATCGTCACCGGGTGATTAAGGCCCTGAAGGAATCCCGCGGCGAAGGTACACACCATTGCGAGTATCGTTTCCGCGCCTCCGATCAAACCTACAGATGGTTCTCCGATTTCTGGCGCCTGGTCCGGATGCCGGATGCCCCGGCCCCCTATTTCGTCGGCATCTGGCAGGATGTGACGGATGAAAAGCGGCTTCGCCAGGAAAATGAGTTGCGTCTTCAGCAGATCATTCAAACCCACAAACTGACAGCCCTCGGGGAAGTGGTAGCGGGCGTTGCCCATGAGATCAACAATCCCGTCAGCTTTATATCCTACAACATCCCTCTCCTGGAGGAGATCTGGGATACCCTGGAGCCAGTTTTCGTTGATCACGATGCCTTTGCGAAAGTCTGTGAGCAAAGAGGGGTTACCCGGACAGAGGTCGTTCAGAATATGCGGGAGATCATTCATGCATTCAAGATAGCCTCCCACAGGATCAACAGGGTCATTACGGGGCTGAAGGAGTTTTCCCGCAGCGACGAGCTGGCTGAGAAGAAAGCAATCCAGGTGGCCGATATCATCCAGGGAGTTCTGGTTATTGTCGGCGGCCAGATACGCAAAACCATATCCGTTATCGAGCAGAAGATCGAGCCCGGTCTTCCCGCGGTGCGGGGACATTTTCAAAAATTGGAGCAAGTGCTGACGAACCTCCTCATCAATGCCCACCAGGCCATATCACCGGGACGAAAGGGGAAGATCACCATTACCGCCCGGTATCTCTCCCGTCTCGACGCCGTTGTCGTGGCAATAGAAGATAACGGAAAGGGCATGGACAGGGAGACTATGGACCATATTTTTGATCCTTTCTTCACGACCCGCCGGGATTCCGGAGGAACGGGGCTGGGGCTGTCCATTTCTTATGGTCTTATCAAGGAACATGGGGGTACGATCAGCGTCCTCTCCCAGCCAAAGGTGGGGAGCCGCTTTACCATCTATCTGCCCATAGATGGACGTAGCTTGCCGCGGATGAATCCACGCCTGCTCTTTGTCGATTCCGATGATACCTTCCTCAAGGACATTCAGGCGTATTTTCTTGAAGCAGCGACCTGTCAGACCGAGTCACCGGAGGATGGGGAAAGAATCCTCCAATATTTAACAGATTACCCGGAAGTAGATTGGGTGATCTGCGCTATGGATCTTAAAGGTTTGACCGGCTGCCAGCTCATGAGTAGCATAAAAAAACGTTACCCCCTGATTTATACTGTTTTGTATGGACGAGATGGGGATGGCCTGCAAGGAAATCCGGACCCTAACTTCATTCCTTCCTTTACGATTCAAAAACCTTTTGATATGGATAAATTGCAAAAGATGATTCAGGAAGTGGGGAGACAGCGTCTATGAAGATCCTGATCGTGGATGACGAGGAAATATCTCTCACATCGGTCCAACGCCTTTTGAAATGGCGGGGCATTCGTGATGTGGATATCTGCGATAACGGTCAGGAGGCCATCCGGAAAATCCGGGAGCGGGATTATGATATCGTGCTCCTCGATCTGCTGATGCCGGAAATGGACGGCATGCAGGTCCTGGAAGCGGCGAAACCTTTCAAGCCCTACACGGAATTCATCATCCTGACGGCCGTGGACGATATCCCGGCAACGGTGCGGGCCATCCGCTTGGGGGCCTACGATTATCTCGTAAAACCGGTGGACAACGAACTGCTGTTCCTGACCATTGAGCGGGCCTACGAACGTAAAGGTCTTCTCAAGGGATTATCCGCCGCCCGTCGTGAGGGGGGTGGAGATATTCCCGCTGCCTTTGCCGGAATTATTACTCAATGCCCGCTGATGAAATCCCTCCTTGCTTACGCCCAGGTCATGGCCCGGAGCGGCAATCCCGTCCTGATTACCGGTGAATCGGGGACGGGGAAGGAACTCATGGCCCGGGGGATTCATCAGACCGGTCCTGCTCCCGCAGGGCCCTTTATTGCCGTCAACGTCTGCGCCATTCCGACCACCATGTTCGAGACCCAGTTCTTCGGCCATGTCCGGGGCGCCTTCACCGGTGCCGAAGGAAGTTATCGTGGTTTCTTTGAGCAGGCTAATGGCGGAACATTGTTCCTTGATGAGATCGGAGAGCTGCCTTTTGGTCTTCAGGCAAAGCTCCTCCGGGCACTCGAGGAAAAATCCTTTACCCCCCTGGGCGGTTCTAAGACTTTGAAGGTCGATGTACGCGTTATTTCAGCGACCAATATGGATCTGGACAAGGCCTGTCAGGAGGGCCGCTTTCGCCTGGATCTCCTCTATCGCCTGAAATCCGCCCATGTCCATATCCCGCCGCTGCAGGAAAGGGAGGGAGACATCGCCCTGCTGTCTGCCCATTTTCTCCGGGAGGCAAATTCCCGGCATGGCAAAGAGATAAGCGGCTTCAGTCCCGAGGCTATGGACGTCCTTATACGTCGGGAATATCGGGGTAATGTCCGGGAACTGGCCCAAGTCGTCGAGAATGCCGTGCTCCTCGGCGAGGGAGGGGTGATCCTGCCCCACAATTTGGGGAAACAGCCCACCAGGCAGTCTCTTTTTGCCCGACACCTGTGCAGCCTCAAGGAAAACGACGAGACCCAGGTCGCCTATGTCCTCATGAACACCGGCGGCGACCGGCGGCAAATCGCCGATATCCTGGGCATTACGGTGCGGCAGTTACAGAGAAAACTTGCCCAGATGAGAAACGACCCTTACTGGCGGGAGGTTATGGGAGAAAGTCTTTCCCGGGACAAAGGAGAAGGCAATGGCGATGACCGGCTTGCATGTTGAGCAGCTCCGTTGCTGCGAATGAAAGTAAATAAATCATTTTATCCCGAAAAAACTGCTTGACAAGGGTCAATTATTTTCGTACGGTGCGGCCACTTTTCAACTTGAAGGACATGGAAGACAGCCAAATGAAAAACAAGGTCATTGTACTGGGCAGCGTCGTTGTAGTCATCGTACCGAGGGGGACTGCTGCTCGGTGTTTTTAAACAACCTTTAAAAACAAGAGCCGCGGGCCCCAAAACCCGCGGCTTTTTTAATTTCAAGAAGCCGCATCTCCAAAGATAGCGGCTTTTTTATTGTTTAAAAAATTATAAACATCCATAAGGGAGGTGCTTACAGTGCAACTAAAAGGAGCAGAAATACTTATCAAGGTGTTAAAGGAGGAGGGGATCCACACAATCTTTGGCTATCCGGGAGGCGTGCTTCTGGATATCTATGATGAACTGTACAAGGCCGAGATTCGCCATATCCTGGTCCGTCATGAACAGGGGGCCGTCCATGCGGCGGACGGATTCGCCCGTGCCTCCGGCAAGGTCGGGGTGGCCCTGGTCACTTCCGGACCCGGGGCTTCCAACACGGTAACGGGGATTGCCAATGCCTATTTGGATTCCATCCCCATCGTCGTTCTGACCGGGCAGGTCCCCACCCATCTAATCGGGACGGACGCCTTCCAGGAGGTAGATATCATCGGTATCACCCGCCCCTGTACAAAGCACAATTTCCTGGTCAAACGGGTGGAGGAGGTCGCCAAGACGATCCACGAGGCCTTCCATATCGCCCGGTCGGGACGACCCGGTCCGGTGCTGATAGATTTGCCGAAGGATGTCATGGCCGCCATGACTGAATATACACCTCGGCCGCCGAAAAATATCGAGGAGGAAATCACCCGTCCCGCCTCGAAAAAGGCATTCTATGTCATGGATCTTATTGCTGAAGCTAAAAAGCCGCTGATTCTCTCCGGCGGCGGAGTAATCCTCGGTGGCGCTTCGGAGGAACTACGGCAGTTGGCCCGACGGACCAGGATGCCCGTCACCTCTACCCTTATGGGCCTCGGGGCGTTTCCAGCCTCGGATCCTCTCTGGCTGGGCATGCCGGGAATGCACGGTACTTATTATGCCAACATGGCCATCAGCACCTGTGATCTCCTGATCGCCATCGGCATGCGGTTTGACGACCGGGTTACCGGCAAGATCGATCATTTCGCTCCCAATGCCAAGATCGTCCATGTGGACATCGATGCCTCCTCCATCAACAAAAACGTCATGGTGGACGTGCCTATCGTCAGCGATTGCAAGAGCGCCCTCCAGAGCTTCAACGCCCTCCTGGAGCAGAAGGACTTCAGTGTCACCGATGACCAGCGAAAGGAGTGGTTAGACCAGATAGACGCCTGGAAAAAAGAGAATCCCCTGAGCTACTGCCATAGCGACACGGAGATCAAGCCCCAGTTCGTCATCGAGACCCTCTTTAAGTTGACGAAGGGCGACGCTATCATTACCACCGAAGTCGGCCAGAACCAGATGTGGGCAGCCCAGTTCTACGGATACGACGAGCCCAACACATTTTTGTCTTCAGGTGGCCTGGGGACCATGGGATACGGATTACCCGCGGCCCTCGGAGCGAAGATTGCCTTTCCGGACAAACTGGTGATAGATATCGCCGGCGACGGGAGCATCCAGATGAACATCCAGGAGATGGCCACGGCCATCCAGGACAATATCCCCGTAAAGATCGTCCTTCTCAACAACGGCTACCTGGGCATGGTTCGGCAGTGGCAGCAGCTTTTCTACGGCAAACGTTATTCCAGTACGGACATGACTTACCAGCCCGACTTTCTGAAGCTTGCGGACGCATACGGGTGGATGGGCCTGCGGGCCACGAAGCCCGGTGAGGTGGAGGCGGTGCTGCAAAAAGGACTTGCCGCGCCCGGACCGGTCCTCATGGACTTCCGCGTATCCCGGGAGGAGTGCGTCTATCCCATGGTGCGGCCCGGCGGCCCCATCCATGAAATGGCCCTGGGCAGGGAGATGGCAAACTAATATTATACAGGAGGCAATCAGAAAATTATGGAGAAAAAAGAATATACCCTGGCGTTACTCGTCAGCAACAAACCCGACGTCCTGGCAAGGGTTTCCGGCGTCCTCGGCGGTCGGGGCTACAATATTGAAACCCTTTGTGTGGACGCCACCCTGGACCCCGCCTATTCCAAGATCATCCTGACGACGATCCAGGATAAGGCAACGATAGGGAAGATTGAAAAACAGCTCATCAGACTTATTGACGTCCACAAAGTGACGGATCTGACAAAAGTGGAAGCCGTATCCCGGGAGATGATGCTTGTCCGCATGAAGCTTTCGGATACGAACAAGGGGCACCTTGCCTTGATCATCGATACGTTCAATGGGCGGGTAATTACGATGAACGGCGACCACTGCGTCATGGAGATTACCGGTGACCGGGCAATTATCGAGAAGGCCGTGGCGAGCTTGAAACCTTTGGGTATTGATGATATGGCCAGAACCGGGATTGTATCTCTGGAAAGACAAATAGACTAAGCAAATAAACTAGGCAAACAAGAAGGGGGAATTATGTCGCAACTCAATATCGGTGGCGTCGTCGAAGATGTCATCACCTCGGAAGAATTTACTCTGGACAAGGCCCGGGCAGTCCTCAAGGACGAGATCGTGGCCGTAATCGGTTACGGTGTTCAGGGACGGGGACAGGCCCTGAACATGAAAGACAACGGGATCAACGTCATCGTCGGCGAGGGGGATTTCAACTGGAACAAGGCCATCGAAGAGGGATTTGTCCCCGGGAAGACCCTTTTTTCGCCCATGGAGGCGGCCAAACGGGGCACCATTATCCAGTATCTCCAGTCCGATGCGGGCCAGAAGGCCATGTGGGAGGAACTGAAACCGAACCTGACGGCGGGCAAGGCCCTTTATTTTTCTCACGGTTTTTCCATCGTCTATAAAGAGCAGACCGGTGTCATTCCCCCTAAGGATATCGACGTAATCCTCGTGGCCCCCAAAGGCGCGGGACGGACCGTCCGGGACAACTTCCTGGCCGGCAGCGGTATCAATTCCAGTTACGCCGTCTTCCAGGACGCCACTGGGAGGGCTATGGAGCGGGCCCTGGCGACGGGTGTGGCCATCGGTTCGGGCTATCTCTTCCCTACGACCTTTGAAAAAGAGGTTTACAGTGATCTGACCGGGGAACGAGGCGTCCTTATGGGCTGCCTGGCCGGGGTTCTCGAAGCACAGTATAATGAGCTGCGCAAGCGGGGGCACAGCCCCAGCGAGGCCTTCAACGAAACCGTCGAGGAGCTTACCCAGAGCCTCATGCCCCTGGTGGCCCAGAACGGCATGGACTGGATGTATGCCAACTGCAGCACCACGGCCCAGCGGGGAGCCCTGGATTGGAAGAACCGTTTCCGCGACGCCGTCGTTCCCGTCTTTACGGAACTCTATGATCGTGTCGCCGCCGGGAAGGAGACGGAGATCGTTCTCAGGGTCAACAGCGCCCCCGATTACCGGGAAAAGCTGCAGGCCGAACTGGACGTCATCAAGAACAGCGAGATGTGGCAGGCCGGCGCCACCCTGAGGGCCCTTCGTCCTGAACGCAGAAAAAAATAAACCGCAGGAAAATCCTCTGCACCTACCTCCCCTTCAAGGGGAGGGTTGGGGTAGGGATGGGGTTAGCAACGATCGCGATAAATTTCTAATTATTCGAGAAGTTTTAGGAGGAGGGACACATGCGCAGCGATTTGATGAAGAAAGGCCTGGAGAGGGCGCCCCACCGCTCCTTGTTCAAGGCCATGGGTTATACGGACGAAGAAATTAATCGCCCACTTATCGGCGTTGTCAACTCGGCCAACGAAATTGTTCCCGGACATATCCATCTGGGGATCATCACCGATGACGTCAAGGCTGGTATTCGCATTGCCGGCGGGACACCCGTAGAATTTCCCGTTATCGGTATCTGTGATGGGATTGCCATGGGGCACACAGGGATGAAATACTCCCTGGCCAGCAGGGAACTTATCGCCGATTCCATCGAATCGATGGCTATGGCACATCCCTTCGACGCCCTGGTGATGGTTACCAACTGTGACAAGATCATTCCGGGGATGCTCATGGCGGCCCTGCGGCTCAATATTCCCACTATAGTTATTAGCGGCGGTCCCATGCTGGCAGGAAAGCTCAAGGGAAAGACCATCGACCTCATCAGCGTCTTCGAGGGGGTGGGCAAGGTAAAAGCCGGCAGTATGTCCCAGCGGGAACTTGACGCCGTCGAGGATTGCGCCTGCCCCGGTTGTGGGTCCTGTTCCGGCATGTACACGGCCAATTCCATGAACTGCGTCACCGAGGCCCTTGGTCTCGGCCTGCCGGGAAACGGGACGGTTCTCGCCGTCAACGCGGCCCGCAGGCGCATGGCCAAAGAGGCGGGCATGAAGATCATGGATCTCCTCAAAAAGGGAACAAAACCAAGGGATATCGCCACCCTCGCGGCCTTTAAAAACGCTATTGCCGTGGATATGGCCCTGGGTTGCTCGACCAATACAGTCCTGCATATTCCGGCCATTGCCCACGAGGCAGGCATCAAGCTGGAGCTGGACATCTTCAACGAGATCAGCAAAAAGACCCCGAATCTCTGCAAACTCAGCCCGGCGGGGGCGCATCACCTCGAAGACCTGGACGCGGCGGGAGGGATCCAGGCGGTTATGAAGCGTATCAGCTCCCTGGGTGTCATTGATGAAAAGGCCAAAACGGTTACGGGAAAAACAGTGGGGGAAAATATCAAATCCGCCATCGTCCTCGATGATGACGTTATCCGGACCCTCAAGAATCCCTACACCAAGGAAGGGGGCATCGCCATCCTCAAGGGGAATCTGGCCCCTGACGGCTGCGTTGTCAAACAATCCGCCGTAGCGGTAAATATGCTGGTCAACGAGTCTATCGCCCGGGTCTTTGATTCTGAAGACGACGCCATTAAGGCGATCCTCGGCGGCAAGATCAAGGCCGGGGACATCGTGGTGATCCGTTACGAAGGTCCCAAAGGCGGCCCGGGGATGCGGGAAATGCTGGCCCCGACCTCGGCCATCGCCGGAATGGGTCTGGATACCACCGTGGCACTGCTCACGGACGGCCGCTTCAGCGGCGGCACCCGCGGCGCCGCGATCGGCCACATCTCACCGGAAGCGGCGGAAGGGGGACCTATCGCATTGGTTCGGGAAGGCGACATCATAGCCATCGATATCCCGAAGAAAAAGATCACCCTCAAAGTGTCGCCGGAGGAGCTGAAAAAACGAAAGAAGGCGCTGAAACCCAAAGCGCCCTCCATCACCACCGGTTATCTGGCCCGCTACGCCAAACTGGTGACATCGGCCAGTACGGGGGCAATCTTCAAAGACTAAGGGGATACAGTACCCCATGAATAAATGCCCTGGACGCCGGATCGTATTTATCTGTTCCGGCGCTCAGGGCATTGTAATTTTCTTTCTGTAAGCGGGTTGACAAGGGTCGGTAAATCAACATAGGTCGGAGACGGTATGACTGCGGCGCGTTTTGAAAAATTTACCATTGTCCTGCAAAAGCCCAAGTTCCCGGGCAACATCGGTTCCGTAGCCCGCTGTATAAAGAACATGGGCATGGGAAAGCTCATTGTTTCTGAGGCGGGGCCCTTTGACCCGGAAGAGATGAAGATCATGTCCACCCATTTTGCTGCGGACATTATTGATAATATTAAATACTTTGATCATCTTGGGGGTGCCCTCGCCCCCTTTCAGTACATCGTCGGCACGACTTCCCGCCTCGGTTCGGCTCGGGGGCCGGCCCTCTCACCCAGGGAGAGGGCGGAAAGTCTGGTCGACATATCTCAGAACAATGAGATAGCCCTCCTTTTCGGATCCGAAGACAAGGGACTAAGTAACAGTGACCTCCGGTATTGCCATGCCGTCACTACCATCCCTGTTTCGGAACAATTGAAATCCATCAATCTTTCCCATGCCGTGATGATTGTTTGCTATGAAATCTTTGCCGCCGGGGGGGAGAAGAAAAAGGCATTTACGTCAAAAATGGCCTCATCGATGGAAATCGAGGGCATGTTCGGTCAGGTCAAAGAGGCGCTGACGGAAGTCGGTTTTCTCAATCCCCAGAATCCCGATTACTGGTTGATGCATATCCGCCGGTTGCTCTCCCGGACAGGTCTTTTCTCAAGGGACGTGAAGATTATTCGGGGGATCTGCCGCCAGGTGCTGTGGGCCGTCAGAAACAAAACATCCTGACATTTTCAGCCGAACGTCTCGTTGTTGGTTCAAGTTGCAGACTTGAGCCAACAACAGCAACACCGAGATGGGCCCCCTGTGATCGGTGACAAATAAGTAATCAGTATAATTGCAGTTACTGATCTCTATGCTTCTTTTGTCTTGACCGTCACCATGATACTTCGGCAGCACTCGGCATTCTTGACAACGAAACAATCAGGTCTTTCCATAAGCTGGTACTGACCGTTAGATTCAATCTCCAGATCATTTTTCGACAGCGTCCCGTCCTTGGGAATAAACAGCATGCGTCCGATGGGGATGCCACCTTCTTTTAGAATTGCCATAGATAACCTCCTTTGAAACGGATCTTTTTTCGTTGATGTTTCTGAATCTTATTTCCTTCTCATTGCAGCAGGATCAGCCCCGTCCATGTAACCCGGTCGCTAATGGGAAAGGCAATGAATAGTTCCGCATTTTCCAAGGTGGCGACAACATCGATGCCCATCGCCTCCATGGAAGGACGGGCGCGGAAGGGGAAACGACAGATTCTGTTGTTGTCAATTGCCACACAGACCTCGCAGAGACGGCAGCAGCCCCCGATCAGACCGGCGGCGAAACGGAAACCGGAGCGGAAGGCCTCCCGTTCTCCCCTATTTACAAGGTCGTGCAGCCTTCCCGCCGGGGCGAAAACGTCTCGGCCGGGTTTCCCTTCGGTCAGAACGTCAATGGCCCCCTCCGTCTGAAGGAGGATCGCCTCCTCATAACAACCAAGGACCTTGCGGAATTCCTCAACAGGCATGACAAAAGGGGGGCACATGAGGTTTTTGTGAAAACTGTCGCAGAGGGGAACCTGACATTTCAGACGGACCCGCTCGTCGACGATGACATGAGAAACGGGAATGGAAAGGGCCGTTGAAGCCCCCTCCGCCTTGAGCAAAGCGATAATGGGATCGATGGGGACGAGCAACTTGCCCCGGAGGGACTTTTTGCTTTTGACCTGGGTCAAATCAGTACTCCATGCCGGCGCGTTCCTTGATCCCCTTGGTATAGTGATGCCTGATCTCCTGAATGTCGCTGACCGTATCGGCAAGATCGATAATCTCCTGGGGGGCGTATCGCCCTGTGAGGATCAAATCTACCGTCGCCGGTTTGTTGTTGATCATATCGATGACTTCCGGGAGGAGCAGCAGTTTGAAATCCAGGGCCACATTTATCTCCTCGAGGATGACGAGATCATATTCCCCGGAAGAAATGGCCTGCCCGGCCATCTTGAATCCCTCTTTAGCCAGTTCGATATCGATGGGAGCGGGATTGTCCCGCATGACGAAACTGTCCAGGCCACTCTGACGGATCGTGAAATCGGGAAGATATTTCTCGGCGGCAAGCACCTCGCCGTATTTCTTGCCCTTCATGAACTGGATCATGAAGACCTTCTTTCCATGACCGAGCGCCCGGAGGGCCTGGCCGATAGCGGCGGTCGTCTTTCCCTTGCCGTTGCCCGTGACAACCATGACAACGCCGCGATTGAACTTGGCCAGGGTCTCTTCAATAAGATTGTCTGTCAACGCCGTCTTATCCTCCTGTGAGATATTGACAATATTGCCAACAAATTCGAAAATCATCGAGAACGAGTCGCCAAGATCAGAAGCCCGGGATGTTTGCCATCCCGGGCTTCTCTATCAACACGTTAAAGGTTATAAGTTGAGGTCCTTGAGATACCGTCTCGCTACGTCCTCGGCGAGGGTGTAGGGATCGCTCTGCTTGTTGATCAGCTTCTCGATCATCGCCTCGGTTTCACCATCGGATATGAGCCGATTCAGCACTGGTTCCAGAATACATGTCCGGATCGCCTCATTAAGCTCCATGACGGCCTTCCGGCGGATTCGGGAACCGATGAGGTCGTGCTTTACCAGATGCTGGTAATGGCTTTCAATGGTGGTTGTCAACTCTTCGAGACTCTTATTAAATCCTTCCGGCTCGAAGGCGTTTTCCACCCTGATGATGGGTGGACGCCAGCCCGCCGCGAAGGCCGTCGGCGGCGCCATGTCGAGCATGGCCATGATCTCCCGCCGCAGCTTGGATGACCCTTCCCGATCCGCCTTGTTGATCACGAAAATGTCGGCGATTTCCATAATCCCGGCCTTGATGGCCTGGATCTCGTCGCCCATTCCCGGAATCAGGACCACGATGACCGTATGGGAGTGGTTGATGATATCCACCTCCTGCTGGCCCGTGCCGACGGTCTCGACGATGATCATATCCTTCCCCATAACATCCATGATATGAATGGCGTCGCCGACCGCCCTGGATAGACCGCCCAGAGCCCCCCGCGTTGCCAAGCTCCGGACAAAGACGCCCGGATCTTCGGCATGGCGCTGCATGCGGATCCGGTCTCCCAGGATGGCCCCGCCGGTGAAGGGGCTGGTAGGATCCACGGCCAGGACGCCCACGGTTTTATCCTTCTTGCGGAAGGATTCCACCAGGCCGTCCACGAGGGTGCTTTTTCCCGCCCCCGGAGAGCCGGTAATTCCAAGGACATTAGCCTTGCCGGTCAGAGGGAAAATATGCTTGATGGTAGATCTTGCTTCAACCATCCCATCTTCGAGATTTCTGATAAGACGGGAAGCCGTTCTTACGTCTCCCGCCTGGATTCTTTTTACACGTTCCATGATATCAAGCCCTTGGGTGCACGTTTGTTTTGAACCAGTCAACAATACTGTCCAGTTTGGCGCCGGGTATAAAGATGGCCTTGAGACCAGCGTCATAAAGCAACTGGAAATCCTGCTCAGGAATAATGCCGCCGCCGACGACGGTAATATCATCGGCCCCCTGCTCCTTCAGCAGTTTGGCGACGGCGGGGAACAGATACCGATGGGCTCCGGAAAGGCAGCTCAATCCCACTACGTCCACGTCTTCCTGAATCGCCGCAGAGGCGATCTGCTCCGGCGTCTGGTGACAACCGGTGTAAATAACTTCAAATCCTGCGTCACGGAAACAGCGGGCCAGAACCCTGGCGCCACGATCATGACCATCGAGGCCCGGTTTCGCAACCATTACACGAATCTTTTTATCTGACATATCGAAATTCCCTCCTCAAGTCGTTATCTTAGTACAATCCCGGATCCCGGTATTCGCCGTAAACTTCGCGATAGACATCACAGATTTCCTGGACGGATGCCAGGCTCTTTACGGCTTCGATGCAGTAGGGCATGACATTATCGCCCTTCTTGCAGGCACTCTTGATATCGTCGAGGGCTTTCTTGACGGCCTTGCCGTCGCGTTTCCTTTTGACGGCCTGCAAACGTGCGACCTGCGCGGTTTCCACTGCATCGTCGATCTCGATCAGGGGAATGGGGATCTTTTCCTCGGTAACGTACTTGTTGACGCCGATCATGATCTTTTCACTGGCATCGACCTGTCGCTGATACAGATAAGCGGCGTCGGAGATTTCGAGCTGGGGGAATCCCTTTTCAATGGCTGCGACCATGCCGCCCATTTCGTCGATCTTGTGGATATATTCCCAGGCCTTCTCTTCCATCTCATTGGTCAGGGCCTCGACGAAATAGGAACCCGCCAGGGGATCGATGGTGTTGGCGGCCCCTGTTTCCTCAGCGATAATTTGCTGGGTCCGGAGTGCGATCTGCACCGCATGATCCGAGGGCAGACAGAGGACTTCATCAAGGGAATTCGTATGGAGGGACTGGGTCCCGCCGAGCACCGCCGCCAGGGCCTCCGTGGCCGTCCGGACAACGTTGTTGTAGGGCTGCTGCGCTGTGAGGGAACACCCGGCTGTCTGGGTATGGAACCTCATCCACCAGGACCGCTGATCTTTGGCCTTGTAACGATCCCGCATCGCTTTTGCCCAGATCCGGCGGGCGGCCCGCAGCTTGGCGATCTCTTCGAAGAAGTCGATATGGGAGTTGAAGAAGAAGGAGAGCCGGGGAGCGAATTCATCAACTTCCAGTCCCTTGCGGCGGATGACGTCTTCGACGTATTCCATGCCGTCCCGCAGGGTAAAGGCCAGTTCCTGAACGGCCGTCGCTCCGGCTTCCCGGATATGATAACCGCTGATGCTGATGGTGTTCCAGCGGGGAACGTACTTGGTTCCGAATTCCACGGTGTCGCTGATCAGCTTGACCGAAGGATCGGGGGGACACATCAGGGTCTTCTGGGCGATGAATTCCTTGAGCATGTCATTCTGGATTGTCCCGCCGATCTTGGTCAGGGGGATGCCCCTGATCTCTGCGGCGGCGCAGTACATGGCCCAGAGGGCCGTTGCCGGCGGGTTGATGGTCATGGACGTGGTAACCTTGTCCATGGGGATGCCTTCCACCAACTGCATGAAGTCTTCCAGGGTATCGATGGCGACACCGCACTTTCCGCACTCCCCCCTTGCTTTGGGACAGTCGGAGTCATAACCCATCAATGTTGGAAAATCGAAGGCCGTGCTGAGACCCGTCTGCCCCTCCTTGAGGAGCATGTGCCAACGTTCGTTGGTCGTCTTGGCGTCTCCCATGCCGGAGAACATCCGGTAGGTCCAGTATTTACCCCGGTAACCAGTGGGCTGATTGCCCCGCAGGTAGGGGAACTGGCCAGGATAGCTGATGTCCCTTTCAAAATCCATGTCTTTGATGTCATCGGGACCATAAAGACGTTTAATCTGGAGGTCGGATACAGTTGACCAGAGCTTTTCCGGTTTCTGATCGGCGACCTTGGCGACGCTCTTGCGAACCTCGTCCTCCCACTTCTGTTTGAGCGTGCTGGAGCTTGCCAGCACTTCCGCTGCAAAGTACATACGCTACACCCTCCTTTTTAAAAATGTTTCATGAAACCTTTAAAATAACTGATCATAAAACCTTACCAACATCCTGAAGATCATAATACTTTATGATACCCGTCCATGAGCGTTGTACCCGAGAAGTATCCCGTTGCCATGAGCAAGTTGCAGGTGAGTAAATGAATCAAAAAAAGAGCGTGTTTAACAGAAAACGCCGAATTATCCAGACAATCGTCTATGATTAAATCCATAAGGCGCTCTTCCACACCGTACTTCTTGGTATTACGAAACAGACAGCTTGTCAAGGAAAAAAGGACGGGAAGGGTGATGATTGCAGATCAGGAATCAACTATTCCCCTCCGATACCTTGGAGGGGAATAATGAAAAAAGCGCTATTCGGACAGGATTTTATTTATTCTTCTTTCATGCCCATAAGTTTTTTGGCCATCTTCTTCTTGGCCTCGAAATCTGTCAGGACGGTAAACATAAACCGCTGGCCCTGGGGCGCCCCGGCGCCGTGCCACGTCCCCACTCCATGGAGTCCCGCCGTCCAGTGCTGGAGGAACTTGGCTACCTTCATGCGCTTGTCCGCCGGCGCCGCTGCCCCGAAGGCCTTCTTCAGCACGGGACCTACCTCCGGGTCCTCCAGGTCCTTCAGCCTCGGGGCGGTTACCACCAGTCCGCCGCCGATATCGCCGGCGTTCTTGATGATCTCCCAGAAGCCGTGGGCGATATTGAGCTTGGCCGCATTGCCGAAAAGATCATCGGGCAGGAAGACTCCCGATCCCTTGGGTTCCTCCCGGCCCCGCATGGCCGCGGCAATCGCGCAGGCATGGGATGTCTCACTGTAACGGACCATGTCGATGATCTTCTCCTGGATATGGGGGATCTTCTCCACGCCGATATATTCCGCCGCCATCATGGTGCCGCCGATGATCAGGTCGGCGAATCCCACCTTGCAGGCCCCGCCGCAGTTCATCCGGTGGGCCTTGGCAAACCGGGTTACCATTTTTCCGCAAAATTTGGTTTCACCGCAAAGGAAAACCCGCTCCCAGGGAATGAAGACATTATCAAAATACATCGTCGAGGTCTCCCGCTGACCGTAGAGTGGGTTCCCAAGTTCGTCTTCATTGTCGCAAGAGTCCCGCTCCGCCGATAAGGCGTTGTACTGGCAGATGTAGGACAGACCCGGCACGCTGTTCTGGACGGCAAAGGCGAGAGCGAACTTTTCTTCTCCCTCTTTTAGCGACCCGCCGGGAAGGACCAGGGTTTCATGGGAGCCGATGGCGCCGCTCTGGCTGACCTTGATCCCCCGGACCACAATCCCGTCGTCGCGCTTCTCGACTAAGTGGACGAAGGTGTCGATTTCATCTTGCTGAGACGGTCTCTTCTTCCGGTCCCCTTTGGCGTCGGTGATGGCGCCGGAGACGGCCAGGTCGTTCGCCTGGGCGTAAGCGAGCCACTTGTTGAATCTCTCATTGTATTTCGTCCCCAGGGTCTGGTCCATCTCCCAGGTCGTGGAGGCCAGACTGTTGAGGGCGTCGCAGCCGACACAGCGATAGTTGCAGGTACCCACGGTCTGGCTGGTCAGGAGGGCCATCTCCTGGCGCATATCCAGGTCGTGGATGTTCCGGGCGACATTGAGGTTGCGGTTAACCGGTTCCCCCGTCAGATGGGATGTTGCCACCATGACTTCTTTATGGGCCGGATCTTCCGCCAGGCCGTAAATGGCGGAGTTGGCCATGACCATGGATTTGGTCACGGGATTTCCCAGCAGGTTCGTTACCCATTTCCCGCCGATATAAACGCGGGGTTTCATCTTCTTGATGCTGTCCAGATACTCCTTTGCCGTTTTTAAAGCCATAATCTCCTCCTTTTTAAATGTTCAATTTCCAGATTTGACTTCTATAAAACACTCCGCCTCCCCCTCTTTGCAGGGAAAGGCAACTATGTTAAGTAAGGCCGTATCCAGGATCTCCATCAGTTCCGCCGACGTTCGCTTTCCCGGCAGAACCAGATGCAGACGTCGTCCCTTCAATTCTGCTTCCACGGTAAGGTCCGTTCTATAAAATCCCGGAAGTGTTTTATGGCGGAGACAGGAATCGGCAAAGCCGGCAAATGTCCCGGCAAGGCCCTCATAGGTTCCCCATGCCTTACCGTCGATACTGACGGCAATGATCTCCACACCCCGTTCATTAGCTGTTAACGACAAGTTTGTTCCTCCATTAAACTACATTTTTTTCATAAGTTCCTGAGCCGCCACGTGGATGGCATCCCAAGCGCCGCCGAAGGGCGGGGCGTAGGGAAGGTCCAGGTAACCCACTTCGTCGATGCCCAGTCCCGACCATAGGGCGACTGACAGAGCGAAGATCCGCTGGATAGCCCCTTTTTCCCCGATGCACTGGCCGCCAAGAAGCTTCCCCGTAACCTTGTCGGCAACCAGTTTCACCCCCAGCTTTTCCCCCTTTGCCATGGGCCGACCGATGGGAAGTCCCCAAATCATGGCGCTAACAGGTTGAAAGCCGTATGTTATCGCCTCTTCCTCCGTAAGCCCCGTGGCACCTACCTCGAGATTGAAGACTTTGAAGGATTGGGCGCCGACAATGCCGGGAAATTCCGTTGGGTATCCGCCGATATTCTGACCGGCGACGCGGCCCTGTTTGTTGGCGACGTCTCCCAGGGGAAAATAGACCCAGCGCTTGGTCACCCGATGAAAGACCTCACAGCAGTCGCCGACGGCATAGATCCCCTCGCGGGATGTCTGCTGCCGGAAATCAACCTTGATGGCCCCGCTTTCTCCCATTTCTAACCCTGCAGCCTTAGCCAGGGCCACACTACGACGGGTGCCCACTCCCATTAAAATCACGTCGGCATCCAGATCACCCTTGTCCGTCTTCAGGGTGAGGCGGCTTTTTGTTCCCTTTTCAATTGCGAGGGGCCTTGTTTCCGGCAGAAACGGCACATCATTTTTCCCCAACTCATCCACGATCATCTTGGTAAATTCGGAGTCCCAGCGGATAACAGGACGGGGCAGCATATCGAGGACCTTTGTCTGGATTCCAATATTTTTCATGGCCTCGCACATCTCCATCCCGATGTAGCCGCCGCCGATAATAACCGCTTTGCCACATTCTTTCTCGTTCAGGTAGGATTTGAGGCGGAGGGCGTCCATCAGGTTTCTGAGTACGAAGACCCCGTCCAAATCTGCCCCCGGGATGTCCAGACGGACAGCGTCGGCGCCGGTAGCCATAACGAGGATATCGAAGGGGAGACTGGAATCATCGGACAGGCGGACAAGACCTTTTTTGGAATCGATACCTTCCACGCGTGTTTTGATCTTTACATTGATGCCGTTTTTCTGGAAATCTTCGGGTGTGCGGATTACCAGTTTTTTGTAGTCTTTGATTACATCGCCGATGTAATAGGGCATCGGTCAGGCGGCATAGGACACAAAATCTCCTCCCTCGATCATGGTGACATCGAGAGATTTATTTCTCCGCTTGGCTTCCGCCGCCGTGGAAGGGCCCGCCGCCCCGCCGCCGATGACGACCATCTTTTGACTCATGTTAATGCCTCCCTTTATCAGTCTTTCAGATTTTCGACATTCTTTGCAAAAGGCCTCGAAGCAATTTCTTCCTTATCGGATAGAACAAGTTCGGCCGCTATGCCGGCGGCATCGGTGATGAGTTCGCGACAGAAGATAGCATGATCGCGGCAAAGCCAACTGGACTGCCACTGGGCAGTGAAATCACGACATAGCGTCTTGCCGTACTTCTCGTTAATCCGATTGGGGATGATGTTGAACAGCCGGTAAAGACCAGGTTTCCCGTACAGCTGTTCCTTTGATTTCATGGCTGCTTCCTTCCCTTCGCCTTCGGGAAGACTGCTTCTGCCGTGTACGGCGCCAACAGCTAAAACCGCACCGGCAAGGGCGCCGCATGTATCCCCGAAAAGCCCGATGCCGCCGCCGAATCCCGTCGCCACTTTCTTTACTTCGGGAGGCAACCCCGTATCCACCAGACTCAAGACTGCCTCGGTGACACATTCCGCGCAATTATAACCCAAAGAAAAATTCTTCCGGGCACGTTGGCGGATTTCCTCGATTTTTTCCTCACGCGTCATAATTTCCCCTCCTTAGTTATGATTGGTTAAAAACGATATTGGCCCCCCTGAAAACACTACACACATTCTATATTTTCAAAGGATGCAACCACTGATTTCACTAAAATGCAATACTGAAAATTTACGTATGGTATACGTAAATTGACTATGTATTCCCATAATTGGGATGGGGCGGAATTACTATATGGAGAGCAGGTAGGAACGGAGATTGATTTTCCTGCTCCTCAAACCAATTTTTTTCCTGATGTTGTCCCGGTGCACATCTATAGTTCTGGCCGATATATGAAGCAGTTCAGCGATTTCCTTTGTTGTTCGTCCTTCTTTTATAAAATTTACGATCTTGATTTCCATTGGTGTAAGGTTGGGGTATTTAGAGAACAGGGTGCGCAAGAACGGCGAAATGATCTCATTGATGTGACCCTCGAGGATCGTCAATTGATTCAATTGGCGGCTGTCGACGGATGACAGTTTCAGATTATCAACATGAGGCAGGATCAGCTCTCTCATGTTGCAGAGCACCTTTTCTTCCAGCTCCGTCTTATCCTCTTCTCTACGCTTGAGGAGAACTTTAAGGGCGGTGTTTGCGTCTTCAAGATTCCTTGATTTTTCAGATAGTTCCCTTTCTCTTTTTTTCAGGTCTTCTTCCATCCTTTTCCGTTCCGTGATGTTCCGGGCAATACCGTGAATGGATATGTTTCTGCCGTTTTCCTTCATGATCCTGGTGTTGACTTCCAGCCATACCGTCTCGCCATCTTTTGTAAGGGTCCGGAATTCCTGAGGAGACTTTATTTCGGCATCGTCGCTCTTCTGCTGAAGAAGGTCCCGGACCAGGTCAAGATCATCATGATGAAGGAGGTCGGCCATGTTCAGGCCTTGGAGTTGCTCCGGTTCGTAGCCGTAGGTTTTTGCGGCGGCGGCGTTGCCGGACTGGATATTGCCGTCGAAATCGAGAATAAAGATGATGTCGTTGGCATTTTCGAAGAGCTCGCGATACTGCTGCTCCGACTGTCTCAATGCCTCTTCGGCCCTTCGGCGCTCCGTTATGTCGGTGACGATTTCTACAATCCCGGTTAGAGATCCCTTTTCATTGCGGACGGGGTAACTGCGGAGGACCCAATTCTTCTTATACGACAAAAAATCCACTACTTCATGGGGTTTCCCGGTTTTGAGGGTTTTTTCGGCCGGGCAGACGCGGCATACCTTGCTTCTGTTGTGGAGGGCTTGATAGCAGTGTTTTTTGTTCAGTTGACCGGTCGTTAGCTGGAAGGCGTCATGCATGGCCTTGTTTGCCCAGATAACGCGTAAATCCGTGTCCAGATATAAAACAAGTTCGGTCATCGAATCGAGGATGACGGATTTTTCCTGTTCCGATCTGATAAGCTTTTCAAACAATCGGAGCTGCTTTTTTTCGACTTGCCGGATTTCCGAAGCCATCTTTGTCAGTCTCCGTTCAGGTATTCCTTTTCCCATCTCAGGGAGGCGACCGTACAAAAAATTGTGCTCTGAGACTGCCTGGACAGAAAATAAAACCGTTTGTCTCGATCACTAAAAGCCAAATAAATTAAACAAAGTCAAGATGTTTTTGTCTTTATGGTTGAATCCCTGTTTGCATGACTGAAAGGACTATGATAGCTTATGTTCCTTCTATTCATAAAAAGAAGGGAAACTAGAATCTTGACCGAGCCTTTATTGATGCATCTGGAGAACAATGTCTATCTAGAGGGGGAAGATGCCCTGATCATCATTGATCGGCGCAAGTTGCCCCGGTCCGAAGCAGAGGTGTATTGCACCGACCATGTTGAAGTGGCTCGGGCCATTGAGCAGATGATGGTTCAGGGAGCGGGAGATATTGCCCTCACGGCGGGATATGGTCTTTATCTTGCGGCCAGGGAAATGGAAAGGCAAGACGACGGTTTGGATATGGCGGTACTCAAGCAGGCCGCCGACCGCCTTTGCGCCACTCGGCCGACGGGGTTTCATCTCGCTGTCCTTATGGGGAAGCTCTTGGAGAGGGTCAGAAAACACGCCGGCGGCAAGGCCTCGGAAATTATCCTTGCCGTCTTGAACAAGAGCCTCGCTCGCCAGCGGGAGATCTCTCAGGCTACGGGCAGACAGGCGGAAACCCTGCTTGCCTCCGGAGATACGGTTCTCACCCATTGTTTTGCCGGAGCCGGCCTGCTTTACATGTTCAAGTATGCAAAAGAAAACGGCAAGCAAATAAAAGCGATATGCACGGAGACGCGGCCCTATCTCCAGGGGGCCAGACTGACGGCCTGGTCCCTGAGCGAAATGGGAATCGACACCACCCTCATCACCGACAACATGGCGGCCTATTGCATGTCCAAAGGAATGATTCAGAAGGTCTTTACCGCGGCGGACCGGATCGCCATGGACGGCGCTGTGGCCAACAAGGTGGGGACATTGCAATTAGCCATCTGCGCCCGGCACCTGGACATTCCCTTTTATATTCTCGGCTACGGTGGTCCCGACCGTCGCACCCTGCGGGGAAACGACATCCCCATCGAGGAGCGGGATCCCCGGGAGGTTATCGAATTCCAGGGAACGCCGATCACCGGCGAGCGGGTGAAGGCATATTACCCTGCCTTCGACATCACCCCGCCGGAACTGATCACCGGCATCGTCACGGTATCCGGCGTGCATAAACCACTGAAAATAGCTTCTGCGTGAACGGTGGTTAAAGATAAGCTATGGGGATGCAAAAACCGTTATCGGGGTAATGCCTCACTGGAGGCGATCGCTGAAGACGTCGACGACCACGGCGACCTCTTTTTCGAGGCACAGCATTGATTGGGGAACGAGAAAGCTGCGCATATGAGTAGGCACATAAATGAGGAACCAGGGATCGCCTGCCTCATATTCTCCTCGCCTGCCAATAATCTTTCCCGTGCGTCCGTAAAACGGGTGCCGGGGGTGGTCAACAACGACAATATCGCCAAGTTCCATAGGTCGTTCCTCCCAATTTTATCATGGCCAAGTGATGGAAATATTTGCGCAGATCTCGTATAGATGGCGGTATTCTAACAATCTTTCGAGAGAAAATCTACTTTTATTCTCCATGTTGAGAGGCAAAACGGAATTGGTTAAACGATTATTCGACCCACACAGGTGAGCCGTTGGAGGTGGTATGCCAATGAAATGGAGAATAACGTTGCTGATAATAAAGGACAATGTGAAGCTGAAGTAAATTTTCCAAGGGAGGAACGATGCCCCATCTATCTATAGAGCAGTTCCGTTGCGGCGATAATCTTGCTTATTTGCTCTACGGGAAGAAGGAAGCCGTGGCCATTGACGGCGTGGCCTGGGAGGAGATGCTCAGCTTCCTCGACAAGCGAGGACTTTCTCTGACCTATGTCACCAATACGCACGGCCACTTCGATCACACGGCGGGCAACGAACCGCTCCTCCGCCATAGCCAGGCACAGTATCTGGATCATGACGAGTTTCCTGACGGCGGGATAATCGAGATCGAGGGAGAATCAATTAGGGTTTACCGGACGCCGGGGCATACGGCGGACTCTGTATGTTTCCATGTCGGCGGCACTCCGAGCACCGACGACACTCTGCTCACTGGCGGCGCCCTGATCACCGGGGACACCCTGTTCAACGGCACGGTGGGCAACTGCTTTTCCGGCGATCAAAGGGCCTTCTTCCGGTCCATCAATCGCTTGTTGGCCCTGCCGGGAGACACCCTTATTTATGCAGGTCATGATTATGTCCGGGATTCCGTGGCCCTGGCGAAACAATTAGAACCGGACAATCCGGAGGTTGACCGGTTCCGGCAGACATACGACCCCGGCCATGTTTACTCAACCCTCGCCGAGGAATTGCAGATCAATCCCTATCTCCGTTTCAATGAACCGGCGATTATCGATCTCCTCAAGGAACATGACCTCCCCCGCGCCACCGAGGAAGAGCGGTGGCTCTCCTTAATGTCCATCGAGTGATTCCGATTCTAAATTATAGCGCTATCTTCGTTAGCTTCGTCATCGGCTCCTCGACGTATTTACAATACGCCTGCGTCGCCTCTTCCTTGCCGCCTTGATATCATCTCTGATTTAGAATCGGAATGACGAGGTCTCAGCGGAGGGTCAGGCGGTAGGATTTGATTTTTAAGACCGGATGATAGGAATGTTTTGATTCGGCTAAGGCGGGAAGACCCATGTCGCTTTCCTTGTTGATATACAGGTAGTCTTTAAAAAGGTGTTTCGCGCATTCGTTGTCGAGGTACTGGTAGAGGCCGCGGATGTGGGGCAGGGCCTTTTCGAAATTCATGACCCCCATATCCGGACGCAGATGGGACGAAAGGCAGAAGGCGCAGATCTCTCCATCAATGCGTACGTAAAGTCCTTTCATATCAAGCTTTTCATAATGATTAAGAGCGTTGATAACGGCCTCCTTTTCACAGGCCAGACTCAAGTCCTGATCGGCGTCACAGTTCCTGATTTCACACCATTTTTCAAGACAGTCCAGGCATTCCTCAACTTCATCTGGTGATATCGGTCCGGTAACCACCCGGTTTCGCTGGAGATAATCACGGGAAAACTGGTGAAGCAGATTGCGTTTTTTGGCGTACCGATTGCCCTTTAGCTGACTCAGATCTGTGGTCAGATAGACATAGTCGTCATATTCCGGCTGTTCGGAGATGATAAAGTACGGCCCGATCTTTTCCTTCCCCGTTTGTTCCAGATAATCCTCGGGGACCGATCCAAATTTTCGGTAGCCGGTCTGCAAGGCGAGGGCGGCAAGCTTCTCCGGCGCGGGCAGGCCGCTCGGCCCGACCGGCAGGAGCAGATGGTTTTCTTCCGGCCGGCATCCCGATTCATTGGCGATAATTACGGAATCATTTTCGATGACATAGAACGTCTGGAAGACATGATTGCTCCAGACGATCAGGGAAGGCAGGGAATAGGTGCACAGGCCATAGGGCTGAATGGCAAAGTAGGGCTTGAGAAGCTGGTAGTCTTCAAGGGCAAGCTTTTTCATGATGACTCTCTCATGGCCCCGTCAAAATTCATCATCAGGAGCATGGCCGTGGCCGCCGGCATCTCTTCAAACCCCAGTTTCCTGTAAAAAGGATGGGAATGTCTGCCGGCGATGAGGCCGATCCATTGCAAACCGTCGGCCCGCAACTGCTTAAGAATCTCCTTCACGACAACCGTTCCGACGCCCTGTCCCCGGAATTCGGGAAGAACGGTTATGTCCTGAATATAGGCGTCGCTGACGCCGTCGCTTATCGCCCGGCCCATGCCGATGATCTCGTCTCCCTCACAGGCAAGGACGAAACAATGGCTCCCGGCGACAATCCGGCGAATGAGTTCGTGGTTTTCGTGAGCCAGCCCGGTCCACCATCCCGCCGTCTGATAGAGGCGGATGATTTTGTCTATTTGCAAATCCGCCGGTTGACGGATGAAAGTATAGGTTGTTTTCACGATTTTTTGCTTTTGGATAGTTCATCATGCATCTGCCAGAAGGCCTGCATCAGGGAGGTGATAACGGGTCCGATGACGAAACCCGAAATCCCGAACAGGGCAAGGCCTCCCAGGGTGGAAAGAAAGATCAGCAGGGTGTGCATCTGGACGTCATGCCCTAACAGCAGCGGACGCAGCACCGCGTCCACATGGCTGATTACGATAATGCCGAAGGCCAGGATGATCATGCCTTCCCAGAAATGCCCCATCATGGCCATAACGATCCCCGCCGGGGCCCAGACAAGGGAACAGCCGATGGCGGGAACAATGGACGTGAAAACCATCATCGTCCCCCAAGTCAAGGCGCCCTTGACTCCGGTGAGAAAAAAGATCAGACCACCCAGGATGCCCTGGATGCCGCCGATAATCAGGGTCACCTTGAGGGTGGCCCGGGCGGTGGAGGAGAATCTTTCCAGAATCAGGACTTCCCGTGCCTCTTCGAGGGGCATGAGTTTCATGATCATACGGACGAATTTATCTCCATCCCGGATAAAAAAGAACAAGGTGTAGAGCATGATTGCGAAATTAACGGCAAACACAATGGTGTTCTGCGTCAGGTCCCTGAGGTTGTAGATGATGTAGTTAGCTATGTTTTTCGCTCCCTCAGCGAGATTTGCCGTGAGAAAGGCCGTGTCGATATGCATGCGGCTCAGATAGGGATTGGCTGTAATTTTTCCCGAGATATTCTGGATCTGTTGTTCGATGGCGGCGCTGTTTACATCGAGGGCGTTATACAATGCCAGGGATTCATTCAACAAGAGGCTGCCAATAACCCCGGCCGGCAGAATGATGATCAGCATAATCATGAAGAGGACGATCGTTGCCGAAAGGCTGCGAGATTTGACCTTCCTGCAGCAGTATTGATGAGCAGGTGTGAAGATCGTGGCGATCACCGCCGCCCAGAAAATGGGGAAGAAAAAAGGCTTCATGAGATAGATAAACAGGAGAGTGGCCAGCCCGAGGAGGATGTAAAAAGCAATATGTCGAGACTTTTCAGAACTCATGGGTACTCATCTACACAAATCTAGATAGTTTCGCAACCATCTCTTTATGTTTTCATCCTCATATCCAATATAATTCTTATATTTTGATGGAAATTTTGATAGAAGGAAAAATGTTAAAAAATATGGAACCTGAAACGACCACATCAATGTGGATGGAAAAACGCCGTATTCTCATCACCTGCGCCAAGGGGACGGCCCCTTATTTACAGCAGGAGATCCTTGCCCTGGGGCTGCCGATCCATGAAGAGTCGGAAGCGGCCGTAGAGACGGAGGGGGCTATGGAGGAGGCCATGCTCCTCAACCTTTCCCTGCGTACGGGTCAGCGGGTTCTTCTCCTCCTTCACGAAGGTCAGGCCAAGACGCCGGGCGACCTCTATGATGGAGTGATTAACCTGCCCTGGGAGGATATCCTCCATGAGGACGGCTATGTCTGTATAACCTCTTCGGTAGATACCCAGGAGATTCGCGACCCCCGTTACGCCAGCCTCAAGGTCAAAGACGCCATTGTGGATCGCCTCCGGAACCTGTTCCGGTGCCGTCCTGATTCCGGTTCCGACCGGACCGGTGCCGTTATTCATGTGTACTGGAAGGATGATCTCTACCGGATTTTTGCCGATACCTCCGGGGAGCCCCTCTCCCGCCGTGGTTACCGCAAGATTCCCCTCATTGCCCCCATGCAGGAAACCCTGGCGGCGGCGGTGATCATGGCCACGGGCTGGACGGGCGACGGGCCGTTAATCAATCCCATGTGCGGCAGCGGCACCCTGGCTATCGAGGCGGCGCTGATTGCCCGGCGGCGGGCCCCGGGTTTACTAAGGGACAATTTCGGTTTTCTTCACCTGAAAGGATTTGACGACGACCTGTGGCAACAAGTGCGTCTGAAGGTCAGAAAAGGAGAAAGGAAGGATATTCCCGGACGGATAATTGCCACGGACATTTCTCTGGATGCGGTCCGGGCCGCCGGTGTCAACGCCGGGAGGGCAAAAATGGGCCGTTATATCCAATTTCGCCAATGTCCTTTCGAAGAAACCTCTATGCCAGGGGGAAAGGGAGTTGTGGTTATGAACCCCCCCTACGGCCAGCGGCTGGGGGAAGAAGCCGACCTTGCCGGTCTCTATGCCGGGATCGGGGATTTTTTTAAGGAGAGGTGCGAGGGATATCGGGGCTATGTCTTCACGGCCAATCTGGATTTAGCCAAAAAGGTGGGGCTCCGCACTTCCCGGCGGGTGATTCTATACAACGGCGAGTTGGAAAGCCGCCTGCTGGAATACGAGATCTACGAAGGCAGCAGAAAACAGCCTCCTAAGGAAGAAAAGCGTCGGAGCGGAGACGGCGAACACCCGGCGGCAAGCGATTACGGTCCCGGTGCCGATCAGGCGATTGGAACGGGGTATGCGAAGATAGCCGGCGTGACGGGGGAGAGAGTTGAATCTGTCCCCACCGCACCCATTAAGACGAGAAACAACAAAATCATAAAAAGCCCTGAAAACATCAATAAGCAGCGTTTCGGAACAACGAGCCGGGAACGGAATCGTGAACCCGGAAGGATTCTATCCCGGAGGATTTTTAACCCGGAAGAAGCTTCCCCCGGATTAATATCCATCCCCGACGAGATGCCGGCCCGGGTGGAAGACATTATCGACGCCGATGCGATTCCCTACAGTGTAGCTGTCCCGGAGCGCCGCGCCCCGGTGCGACGGCGGGTCATCCCCAAGAAATGAGCTATCTATGGACCTGAAATTAATCCATTCCATTGGTGTCTTTGATTCCGGGATCGGCGGCCTGACCGTGGTCCGGTCCCTCATGGAGCGCCTGCCCTTCGAAAACATAATCTATTTCGGGGATACGGCCCGGGTTCCCTACGGCGTCAAGTCTGTAGAGACGATTACCCAGTATGCCACCGAAATTACGGATTACCTCCTTAAACAGAGGGTCAAGCTGCTCATCATTGCCTGCAACACTATTGCCTCCGTTGCCTATGAACCAATCCAGGAGCGATCTCCCGTCCCCGTTCTAGGTGTCATCGAGGCTGGTGCGCTATGTGCCGTGGAAGCGACAAAAACGAAGCAGGTCGCCGTTATTGGCACCCCCACGACCATCAACAGCAACGCCTATGCGAGGACAATCCACCAAAATGATCCGTCCATCCGCGTCTTTTCCCAGGCCTGCCCTCTCTTTGTGCCCTTGGTGGAAGAGGGCTGGCTGGACCATCCCGTCACCCGTCTGACGGCCCAGGAATATCTCAAGCCCATCCTGGCGGAACATGTGGACACCCTGGTGCTGGGCTGCACCCATTACCCCCTTCTTAAGCCCCTCATTCAGGATATTGTCGGGAAATCCATCCATCTCGTCGATTCCGCCGAGGCGATGGCGGAGATTACGGCTAAGCTTCTGCAAAAAAGAGGACTTGCCAATCCCTTGCGGATTCCCCCGGAGTACCATTTCTGTGTATCCGACGTCCCCTTCCGTTTTCAAACTATTGCCGAGCGGTTCCTGGGCCGGAGCATCGGCCATGTCGAAGTAGTAAAGCTGCCCCTGTAAAAAGCCCCGAAATTTTCCTTGACATAATGGTTTCCATTAATATATTCACAAACGGCTATATAGTGGGGGCCTTGTTGTGGGAGAATGAATTCTTAGCCAATTGAGATGGTGGCTATTCGATATTCGAGATGTGAAGATCATCAGGGACCGTTTATCTTCCATCCAGCGGTAAGGATATATGCCATGAAACATGAAGTGTAAGTTATATTGCTGAATGAGCATGTACTATGTAAGAGCTCGAGGGCGGAACCCCCTGGTCAGAAATCCCGAGATTACTCGGACAATATTTTGCGGAGATAAAAAAGATGGATGCTTTGACATACATCATTAAGCTGTTTCAGGGCGGCGTGGGAAATCTGGCTTCTTATCTGGCTGCCCATGTGTTGCTGTGTCTGGTGCCGGCGTTCTTCATTGCCGGGGCAATGACGGCCCTGATCCCAAAAGAGACCATTACCAGATTTCTCGGGCGCAATACACCCAAAACCATGTCGTACCCGGCGGCAGCCCTTGCGGGATCAGTCCTCGCCGTCTGTTCCTGTACCATTGTGCCTCTCTTTGCCGGTATTTATAAAAAAGGTGCCGGCATCGGACCGGCAATTACTTTTCTGTTCTTTGCCCCGGCGGCAAACATCCTGGCTTTAGTCTATACGGGGCACATTCTTGGCGCCGACTTGGCCCTGGCTCGTTTGGTTCTGTCCCTTGCCTTTGGCATCGGCATCGGCATGATCATGGCCCTCATTTTTCATAAAGACGATGCCGCCCATGATGAGGAAACGGACTTGCTCTTTATGGACCAAGGGAAGCTGCGGAGAGGGGTGCTGATATTTCTGTTGGTTCTGGTGTTTCTTCTTCTTTCAGGAACCCTGAAACTGGATGTTCTGACCGCCGCCTATGGGCAGATTACTGTCCCCATCCGTGGAATGGATACTTTCCAGGCATGGCTCTATCAATTGATCCCCTTCGACGCCGCAAAAGGCGAAGAAGGCGTCTCCACCCAAGGTGCCATTCTGATCGGCCTGCTGATCCTCATCGGTATCACGGCCTGGAAGGGACTTCGCGATGTTATCGAGGGGTTCAACGCCTGGACGTGGCCGGCTCTGACCATGATAATCCTGACGCTCCTGACAGCGGCCGTCGGGATGGACCCCCATACAGAGGGATTGACGCTCCTGTTTACGGGCAAGTTTTTCGGTGTGGCCTTGAATCTGGCTGTTCTGTCATATATGGGGTACCGATTTTTACAAAGCAACGAACTCAATGAGTGGCTGTGGGAATCCTGGCGGTTTGTTCAGCAGATCTTTCCCCTCCTCGTAGTCGGCGTCTTTGCCGTGGGCATTCTTCGCCAACTCATTCAACCTGACTGGATCCGGTTTCTGGCGGGCGCGAATACCGTTGCCGGTAACCTGTCCGGGGTAGTTTTCGGGGTGTTCATGTATTTCCCGACCCTTGTTGAAGTGCCCATAGCCAATATGTTCCTGAGTCTGGGAATGCATCGTGGGCCTCTATTGGCCTACCTCATGGCTGATCCCGAGCTGAGTCTCCAAAGCATCCTGATCACGTCCGCTATTATCGGCAGGACCAAGACCTGGACCTACGTGGCTTGGGTGGCCCTCTTAAGCACCCTGGCCGGTTTGATATACGGCGCCTGGATTGACGGCACGAGTCTGTGGCGACTCGGCCTGTATCTCTCAGGATTCCTTGGCATGCTCGCCGCAGTTCTCTATCTCGTAAACAGATGGAACGATAGAGCCCTGTTGACAAAAACGGCTACCAAGTAGCGATGCATTTAGTGTTTGAACTTATTTTGGAAAAGTATCTGCTCCACGGATATGATTATTTAAAGGATCATTCATGACGGAAGGAAATGTTATTCAACTCAGAATCAATAATAATCTTGTAGGTATTATCGGCCTTAAGGGGATTATGGAGGTCATGGCGAAGGATTTTTCGGAGTGCTCGGATGTGGAAATCGGTCAGGAAATCCTGCTGCGGGCGGCTAAGCAGAATTACATTCCCCACCGTGCCGAAGATGCCTATGGCCTTGCCTTGGTCCGGGAGTTTAGGAGATTTCTCGGCCAGGAGGTGGAGGATCCGCCACCTGACCGTTTGCAGATTATTGTCCTGGGACCGGGATGCGCCCGGTGCACCCAGTTGGAAAGAAACGTCCGGGAAGCCCTGGCTGAGATGCATCTTCCCGGTGAATTGATCCATGTGGACGATCTCCGGGAGATTACCCGCTACGGGGTTATGGGAGTGCCGGTCCTGATCATCAACGGCAAGGTTGTCTCCGTAGGAACGATGCCACAGCGGCAACAGATCAAAGAATGGTTGCGATCGGCAGAGGCCACCCTGGCAATAGCGGATAATGTTTCCTGACCGTTTTTGCTGAAGAAGCAAGATATCCTGTATTCTTTAAGGACTGAAAAATATTATTTCTGCGGAAGCATAATAAATGATAAGAGGAGGAAATACACATGGATATTAAAGTTTTAGGCCCTGGTTGTGCAAGGTGCGTCGCCGTCGAGAAACTGGTTAAAGAAGCCCTGGAAGAACTGAAGCTCGATGCAACCGTGGAAAAGGTCACGGATATCAAGAAATTCGCAACTTATGGCGTCTTTATGACCCCCGCCGTGATTATCGATGATCAGGTCAAATGCTCCGGCAAGATCCCGACCAAAAACGAAATCATTTCATGGCTGAAAAAATAGCCCGAACGATAACGACAAAGAGTATTCATGCTATGTTGTAAATTGAGGTTTACAATAATGCCCATAAAGTGTAAATGCAGGTTTACATATTAGGGGTGACTATGGAAACATTTTTTACAGAACAGGGCCGGCTCATAAAAGCAGTCGGCAACAAAAAACGCTATCTCTACGAAGCCATTGATCAGGATCTGCGCTGCGTCGGAATTCTTGGCGCCCGGGGAACGGGAAAAACGACGCTGATGTTGCAGATGATCAAAGAGCAATTCAAGGGCAGTGATAAGGTTCTTTATATATCCATCGACAGTCCCTACTTTCAGGCCCATGACTTGTTCGAATTTGCCCGGACTTTTCACCAGCACGGCGGGGAAGTCCTTTTTGTCGATGAAGTCCACAAGTACCCAGATTGGTCCATTCACATCAAGTCGATCTACGATGCCATTCCCGGCCTGAAGATCGTATTTACAGGTTCCAGCATGCTCAAGATTACCCAACAGAAGGGAGATCTTAGCCGTCGGGCTGTCATTTATCATCTCCATGGGCTGTCGTTCCGGGAATATTTGAATTTTACCAGGCATACGGCATTCCCGCCCTTGTCGCTCGAAGAGATTCTTGAGAACCACCAGGCCGTGGCAACAGATATCTGCAAGGACCTGAAGATCCTGCGTCATTTCAAGCAGTACCTCAAGAGCGGTTATTACCCCTTTTTCCTTGAAGGAGAAACCCATTACCACTTCAAACTCAGGGAGATTATCAACCACATCCTTGAGGTGGATCTACCCTATATCAGCGGGGTCGAAATCCGACAGATTGCCAAGATCAAGAAGCTCCTCTATATGCTTGCCATAAGCCTGCCGTTTGTTCCCAACATTGTCAAGCTTGCAGAGGCAACAGAGATATCGCGTCCCAAGCTTTATGAGTATCTTGAGCATCTCCAGGATGCCAAACTGCTGAATTTACTAAGGCAGCGGGGCAGAGGCTATGCGATTCTTACCAAGCCGGACAAAATCTATCTGGAAAACGGCAACCTGATGTATGCCATCGGCGAAGGAATGGCAGCAGGGACGTTACGCGAACTCTTTTTCGTAAACCAGATCCGTAACGCCTTTTCCAGCCACCCCACGCTGATCAATGCCACCATTGAACTTTCCGAGCGGGGAGACTTTTTTGTCAAATCGCTCTACTCTTTTGAAATAGGCGGGAAATCCAAATCCTATGATCAAATCAGTAAAATGACCAACAGTTTCATTGCTGCCGATGAGATAGAAACTGGCTTTGGTAATAAAATACCCCTGTGGCTATTCGGCTTTCTTTATTAAACAGGAATTGCGGCCCTGTGGCAATCTCAGGGAGCTTGCGGCCTTCGTGTCCGATCTTTTTTCAATATTACTTTACAGCGATCTATAAAAATGATAATCAGCCCCGCATTGCCTTGGAGATAGTCGCATCACCAGCGATGACCGGCAATGATTAAGGAGTTAAAGAATATAATGAAGAGAAAATTAAAGTACCTGCTGTTGACAGCTTTGTTTTTAATCGCCACAGCCGCCGGCGCAGCCGGTGAACCGGCAAAGACCGTCCCTGTGAAGGGGATGGTGACGATGGTGGACCTGGGGGCGACCCGGTGCATCCCCTGCAAGATGATGGCGCCGATTCTGCAAAAATTGGAGAAGCGCTATGCCGGCAAGGCGGCGCTCCGGCGACTGGTTCCGGAAAGGAGCGGGGGTCATGATAACGCTCCTGGCGGTTTATTTTATCGGGAATCCTTTTTGGGTAAATTAGTCATTACATAAGAGGGAAAAAACGAAAAACCAATAAAACATAAGGAGGTTCTTCATGAAGATCAAATCGTTGGGCTTTATCGGCGGCGGCAGGGTCACCGGCATCATCCTGGAGGGGTTGGATCGCAAGGACAAACGGCCGGAGCGCGTATTTGTCAGCGATACGAATTCCGAGGTTCTCTCAAAATTGGCAGACCGCTTTCCCAAGATCAAAACGAGCGCCGGCGATGTCAAAGACCCCGCGGGGGCGGCGATAGTTTTTATCGCTCTCCATCCCCCGGCGGTCATGGCCGGCTTGGAAGGCATTAAAGGGCATTTGAAAAAGGACGCCGTTGTGGTGTCCCTGGCCCCCAAACTCTCCATAGCCCAACTGTCCGCCGGTCTGGGTGGCTTCGACCGAATCGTCAGGATGATCCCCAACGCCCCGTCGGTCGTCAACAGGGGCTACAACCCCGTGGCTTTTTCCCCGGCCTTCTCCGGCCTTCTCCGGCGACGAGAAAAGAAATCTCAGGAAATTCTTTAAGATTCTTGGCGACTGCCCGGATGTCAAAGAAGAGAATCTGGAAGCCTACGCCATCCTCACGGCGATGGGCCCCACCTATCTCTGGTTTCAAATCGAAGAACTGAAGTCCCTCGGCCTGTCCTTCGGTCTTTCAGCCAAAGAGGTCGAGAGCGCGCTGGCCAAGATGGTCAAGGGGGCCGTGAAGACTCTCTTCGCGTCACAGCGGACCCCCGCAGAGGTCATGGATCTCGTGCCCCTCAAACCCATCGGTGAGGACGAGGAAGCGATCCGGACCATCTACCGCACCAAGCTGAAGGGACTCTACGCCAAGCTGAAGGGATAATAAGGTAAGAATATTCATCAGATTTCGCAGGGGAAACATACCTTTTATGAAAACCACATTGCAAATCATTATAGTGAGCATACCTGCGATCATAAACTTTTCAGGGTCATAAGTAGGATCGCCCCCCCCTTTTTCCGTTTGACCCTGGTGGTGTGGGGCGATCTCATCCTGGTCCCGGCTTGGCGATGCGGTAAGGTGCAAGGATCAAGACCAGACAGCAGACATTTATCGGCCTAATCACACATCCAATTCATGTTGTTCACTTTTCTTCTTCGTCTCCTTTGGAGCCGTCTTAAATGTCACACTCACTTGTTTAATCGGGGGCATTTCAACTTTCTTCCCAGCCAGCAGTTCGGCCACAGTTAAGAGCTGTATTTTCGGATATTTCTGTCCCCAGGTTGCGGACTCGTAGAATCCCGCCGTAACCGCCTCGGTCAGCATCGGTTTGGTTGGGTGCTCCATCGAGATCAGAATGCCGATTGCCGCTTTTTCCCGGTCCAAAACTCCCTTCAAATCACGGATGTGCGCGGAGCCGGTTTTTCCCGCCTTAACCGACAGGATCACACTTTCAAAGGTGCCTTTCTTGTCCCCCTGGAAGATGATCTGCCCATCAATCCCTTTGTCTGCTCCTTTTTTTTGCTCGATGGGCCGAGCCCCTACAAGACCCAGCGCCCACCATTGGAATTGATAGGGGTCCGATGCCGCCAGAGCTGCCGCGTCCGGTTCACTTGTAGGCTCTCCCAAAACATGGAAAGACCGCTTTGTAACGTTTCCATATTCTGTTGCCGTTTCCGCGACCTTTGCCGTTTCGCCTTTCCCCGACGATGTGGCGCGAACACTCTGTTCTACGCCGAAGGAATCCTTCATGCGTTGCTTGATAAGGGTTATCGCAAGGTGTGTAATGTCTATCCCTATCCACGGACGGTTCAGTGCTTGCGCGGCGGCAATCGTGGTCCCACAGCCGCAGAAGGGGTCAAGTACAACGCCGCCGGGGCTGCTACTGGCTTCAATGATACGTTCAAGTAAAATTTGTGGTTTCTGGGTGGGATAACCGAGTTTTTCAGCAGCCCACCCATGAATAGGGCGAATGTCCGTCCAGTTACTTGTGAGCGGTACACCCTTGCTTTCGTCTAAGTAGCGCTTAAACATCGGCACTGTTCCAGGCCTTGTCTGCACTACCCTCCCTACGCGGATAAGTTCATCCATCTTTGCTTTGGAATATCGCCAGTGTCTTGACACCCCCATGACTTCGTAATATGGGTTTCCTTTGGCCGCCCCTCCAGGTCCAAGCATATTATCCAGTTTGTATCGACGTCCGTCCGGATCGGTGTGTCTATACCACTTGTCGATATAATCCGAGGTAAGCGGGGTGAACTGCGGAGAGAAGAAATTATCTCCACACCTTTTTGAAAACATCAGAAGAGAATCGTTCACTCGACCATAGTGTTTGGCTCCCTGTCCGGCATCTCCCTTCGCATCCGACCGCTTCCAGACGATTTCATTGACAAAATTCTCCGCTCCGAAAACTGCGTCCATGAGCATCTTCAGGTAATGGCTTGCTGTTGGGTCGCAATGAAGATAAATGCTCGCGGTAGGCTTCATCACGCGGCGAAGTTCCAACAAACGCGGGGCCATCATCACGAGATAAGCCAGCAGGTCGCATTCGCCGAGGAAAGTCCTAAATGCTTGCAGGCAATCGGAAACTTTACCTCCTGTCATCACGATCTCCGCAAAGACGGATTCGCTTTCCTGATTCCAAGTCCAGGTGTCCGAGAAAGCCTGAATCTGGCTTGCTGCGTTGCTCCCGTCTTTTTCTGCAAAGAGGACGTTATAATTTGTATTGGAGTTGAACGGCGGGTCAAGATAAACGAGGTCAACAGTTTCATCTTTGATATGTCGACGCATTACGTCCAGGTTATCGCCATAGTATAGTAGGTTCATTTAGCTTTCCGCCATGATGTCATTACCTTATTTGCCACTCACATGGCGGAATAAGGCGATTCCCCAGGTTCGGCGCGATATAACGTCAGCTCACTTAGAATAATGCTGTATTACAGGATACGCTCTCCGGTTGCGATGATTTCACTGACAAACGGATCCGTTTCGTCAAAGTCGGTGCGAGCAAAAGAATGGGGTTCAATCCGTAGGTCGATATCCCAGCTCAACATTCTTAATTGGATGTCCTCGTCCAGTCCGTCAATATCGTCCCGGTCCCAGAATACGGCCAAGTCAATATCGCTGTCGGGATGAAATGTATTTTTGGCATAAGACCCGTACAAATATAAGCGCCAGACCGGCACCTTGTTCTTTTCAAGGGTCTTGACGTATTCTTTGATCTTTTCGTAGATTAACTGTTTATCTTTTCCTGCAGCCATTTTCTTATTTCTCGTATCTTATCGAGTTGCATCTCCGTATACTGGCGATTGGCCTTCTTTTGAAACCGATTCTTATAATCGGGGTATCTTGCCCTGAGATTAAACGTGGTCAGCTCCGACATGGCTAACTTTTGCTCACTGGATAATTCAAGCGACGCCTTGTGGGCAATTTCCATAAGATTATGAATTCTTGGATAATCGGTGCCAACATTTTTCACATGATATGCCTTCAGTAACTTTTCTACCACCAGGTGCCCCAAGAATAAGACCCAGACGTAATGTTCATTTACAAAAAGGCTCTCCATAACCTGGAAATCTGAATCCGATGACTCGATCCAATATTTTACGATATCCTCGCGTTCCATGCCAGCAATCTACATGATTAATTCTTGATTATCAAGCTATCATTGGGCTTTTATTCAAGCATGCGAATTTCGCCGTATTCTTCACGATACACTTCTGGTCGGGTGATATTTTCACTACTTTCGCACGCAATTCAATAAACAGTTTATGATGCTTGCAGCAACGCTTTGTACTTGGAAGACATGCTTAAACACAATAAGGGGAGTTTATCGAATCCAGGAAGCTGTTCACGCCCTCAATCTCCTGAAAAATCACCCTCCTAACACCGCATCTTTCTCCTGGCTATCAACATATCTCAGAAAAAGTCCAGTCAATTGTTTGGATAGTGATTCGCGAATCAGATCACGTATTCCCTGACGGGTCAGAAGTTGCTTTTTTTGCTTGATGCGATCTCAAGATCGCATATGAGAACATAGCCTTTTCTTCTTGAACAGGATAATTATATTCGGATGTTGCCCGCCCGCCACCCCTTGACATTTGTCAAAAAAGACATATTATATAATTATTTCAAGCAAGGAGGATCTGCTTATGGCTACTAAATACGTCAAAGGGAAGCTCTACAATTTGAAAATATCCGATCTGCAGCCGGACCCGAATCAGGCCCGAAGTTTTATGGAGCCCATTGCCCTCAGTGAGCTTGCCGCTTCCGTCGGGAAACTCGGAGTCCTGGTGCCCATCCAGTTTTGTCAAAACGACCAGGGGGCTCCGGTCATTGTCTCCGGCCACCGCCGCGTCAAGGCGGCAGAAATGGCGGGACTGACGGAAATAAGCGGCACCTTCACCGACGGCGATACGCGCCTCCAGGGTTTTGTGGACAACCTTCAGCGGGAGGGTCTAAACCCTGTGGATGAGGCGGAGCAAATGGCGTCCCTGATGAAGGATTACACCTTCAACCAGAATCAGCTTGCCGACGCCCTCGGCAAGGATAAATCTACCGTCTCCAGGACCCTGACGATCAACAAGCTCCCGGAGGATGTCCGCAGCACCTGCCGGACGAATCCTAACGTCCCGAAAAGTGTGCTCCTGGATGCGGCCCAGATGAGCACGGAGGCAAACATGCGCCGGAAGTTCCAGCGCTATATGGACCAGGCCGCCAAGACCGGGCAAACTTCCATTCATAAGCCGAAGGTATCCAAACAGCGAGCCCTGATCACGAAGACGGGCAATTTGACCGGTGAATTAGATGGACTACCCTGGCGGGAGTGGTCGCAGGACGACCGAAGCGATCTTGCCAACGCCCTGGTGGGCATCCGGGACAAGGCCGATGGGCTTCTTGCGGACATGGCCCAGTAAAGCGGAGGGAGAGGAACCAGACCGGACCAGCGGCGGTCTCGCCTGACATTTTTGTCTTCCCTGCCCATAGGGAAGGGTGCAACTGAGGGTAAAAATGAGGATTCAGGGAAGAGGAGGCAGCCATGGGAACTCTAAACATAAGATGTTGATATTACGACAATAGTCTCTAAAGCCCTTCGTATCCTTAACGTCCATTATCGCTTAATGATATCGTATGGTTAAATTAGTTGATGGTGTCAACTAATTTAGACCGACTCTTTTTAGCTTATCAGTATTCGGGAATTCTCTTTCAGAAATATGATGACCCAAGCCTCTTTTATGGTAGGTTTAGGCGTGTACAGGCGGATTGGCGATGGACCAAGCGGTTGTTTTTCGTCTGATTTGTCGAGTCTTTGCTGGTTCTTCATGCGCTCATATTGCCGGAACCTCCGTCTGAGTCCTGCATCGACGAAGATGTGGATGCTTATTATCCACATGGATACCATAAATGGATAAATACTATCCACGTATAGCTAATCTAAAATTGCGTATGCAATCATACCGTTTATAAACAAGAAACAAACTACATATAATCAAGCACATAAGAACACTCTTCCATTTCTGGCATAGCCCTTGCTCAAGATAAAATCAAAATATTAGGAAAAGACAGGTTGGAACCATGAAAAAGGTTGCCGAAACAATAATCAGACTGATTTTGGTTCTCACCGTGGGAAGAACGATCGGCTACTTTTTACCGCATATTTATTCTCAAGGGGGAACCTACCTGGGGCCTATTGTCACCCTGTTGTCAAACCTGTTCCCCACTGCCACCGGCCTCGTCTGCGGATTGTCGACTGATGGAGAAAGGATCACGAAAAGGACACTGGTTATTTTATCGACGCTGCTCCTTTTCACTGTGGGAACGGCAAGCGTGCTCCATGCCTGGCGGGGAGGCCCGGAAGGCGACATGGGTTACGGGAGTGCCCACTTCGGCACTGTTGTACTGGCCGATCCCGAACTGGGTCTTACAAAGGAACAGGCCGCCCAGATACGCGCTCTGGACGAAAAATACCTGCGGGAGATCAAACCGCTCAAGGATCAGCTATACAGCAAGAGCCGCGAATTACGATCCGCATGGTTGCAAACAACACTGGATCGGATCAAAATCAAAGACTTGCAAAAGGATATGACGAACCTGCGCGGTCAGACACGGGAGAGGATGGCCGCTCACCGCCTGGAAGTCCTCAATGTTCTGACCTCCGAACAGCAGGCAAAGGTGCAGGCTTATGACGCAAGGCGCAATTATGATTCCGGCAAAGGTATTAGGGGTCGGGGCGGCATGACCGGCTTCCCACCGAATCCCGCAATTCCCACCACCGGAGGCGATAAATGAATCTGCGTTACGTTTTCAAGGAACTTACCCATCAAAAGCGAAGAACAATCATTTCCATTCTCGGCCTATCCATCGGTATCGCCCTCTTTGTTATCCTTAACGCCCTGTCCCTGGCTTACCACGAGGCGGCGCGCGCGCCGCTGAAAGAGGTCGGGGCCGACATTACGGTGCAGAGACCCGGAAACGTGCCCCAGGAGCTTGTGGGGGCCGTCTTCCCCTGCTCCGCCGTGACGATCGGTGAAGAAGAAATAGAAGATATCAAAGCGATACCGGGCATCAGGGGGATGGGTAAGGCCGTTCTCCTGTGGATCTTCGACCCGAACCGGGCCTGGATCGTGCTGGGAATCGAACAAAATAATCCGGTCGGACCATCGATTCTTAAAAACTTTATCACGGAGGGGCGTTATCTCGAAACCGGGAAACCGGAGGTCCTTGTTGAAGCGGCCTACGCCCGTCAATTCGGCATCCGGCTTGGAGACCATGTTAACGTGGCTGGAAGGTCTTATCCTGTTGTCGGCCTGATCGATGCGTCCCATGCCTCTAAAATCGCCGTGGCCAATCTCTACCTGCCGCTGGCGGAGGCGCAGGCTATCGCGGCGGCATCCAAAAATTTGCAGTCCGTTTCCCCCTTTGCCGGAGAAGATGTCAACCTCCTCTTTATCAGGGCCGATCAGGATCGCATCACAACCGTTGCCGCAGCTATCAAGGGCATTCTCGGGGAAAAAGCCACCATTGCCACCCCGGAGTCATTTCTGAAGCTTCTGGGCAGCCTCTTTGCCCTGTCGGATAAATTTACTCTGGCCGCCTCAATTATTGCCATGATTATTGCCATTCTAGTTGCCTTCAAGACCATGGCGGGAAACGTCGCGGAACGGGCCAGAGAGATAGGCGTTATGAAGGCTGTGGGCTGGACCCATCGTAACGTCACGATGCAGCTCCTGGCGGAATCGGTCATCCAGGGGTTTGCCGCCGGGGTCCTGGGCCTACTGATCGCCCAGGCGGCCGCCTTCGCCCTGGGTTTCATGACCGTCAACATCCCCATTCCCTGGGAGATGAGCCCGACCCCCCATTTTCTCCCTGGCGGTGGCGACCCGCTCTTTAAAACCCTGCGCCTTCCCGTACACATTCCCTGGTCTCTGGCGGCCTTTGCCCTGCTTCTCTCTGTGATCATCGGGGGCCTGACAGGGGCGCTCTTGGGCAGACACATCTCCAAAATCAAACCTTCGGAGGTTTTAAGGCATGAATAATAAATCGGATATTCTGGTCGGCGTCGATCTGACCAAAACATATGGTGAGCTGGCGGTCGTCAAGGGGGTTTCCCTGGCCGTCCGGGCAGGCGAGTTCGTTTCCCTGGTCGGTAAATCCGGCTGCGGCAAGACCACGCTACTTTCCATTTTGTCAGGGTTGGAGCATCCCACCCATGGTCAGGCATTCCTCACCGGCAAGGAGATCACCGGCGCCTCGGAGGACGAGCTGGCCCTCTTTCGCCGGGAGAACGTCGGCTTTATCTTCCAGTCCTTCAACCTGATCCCCACCCTCTCGGCCTGGGAAAATGTAGCCCTGCCGCTCTTTCCCATTCAAATGTCCGAAGCGGAGCGCCGGCGGCGGGCAACGGAACTCCTCGACCAGATGGAACTGGCACACCGCCTGGAACATCTGCCGGCAGCTCTTTCCGGGGGGGAGAAACAGCGGGTCGCTATTGCCCGCGCCCTGATTAATAACCCCAAGATCGTCTTCGCCGACGAACCGACGGGCAATCTGGACACGGCCACGGGCGATGCCATCATGGCGATCTTGAACCAGTTGCATCGACGGAAAGGCATGACCATCCTGATGGTCACCCATGAACCGGAACTGGCCAAAACGGCCGATCGCGTCCTGCACATGCAGGACGGAGAGATGTTGTCATGAAAAAAATGATCTTGTGCGGCTTGATCCTGTCACTCTTTTTTTGCATTCCCACAAATATCCCGGCTGCCCCAAGCGTTTCCGTGGAAATCCTCTACATGAGCCACGGCCCCCTGATGCCGACGGTGAAAGAGATCCAGAATCTCTGCAATCGTTACGGCAAGAAGATTAACGTCACCTGGCATGATTTTGAAACCACGGACGGGGAGGCGTTCATGGCGCGTAAGGGCATCCGCCAGCATGTCCCCCTCATGATCTGGATCAACGGCAAGACTACCCTGAAGGTAAAGGGGAAAGATATTTCCTTTGCCGGTTTTCCGACCGGATCGGGACCCGCTTTCTTTCAGGGAAAATGGACCATGGACGATCTGCGCGGGGCGTTGGATCTGGCTACCGGTCAGAAGTGAGGTGATTATGTATTATGCTTATATCTTGAAGGAACTTCGCCATCATCGTCACCGGACGCTGGTCAACATTCTGGGCATTGCCGTGGGCATTGCCCTTTTTGTGTCCATTAACGCCGTCTCGACGGCCTACCAGCAGGCAGTGAGCCTCCCTTTCAAAAATCTGGGAGCGGATCTCGTGGTTCAGCGGGCGGAAAAGCGCGCCGTGGACTCATCGCAGGCCGGTCCCTCCATGCGGGGGATACGTCTTCCTTTTTCAAATCAGCTTCTTTCCTCTGACGATCTCGATAAGCTCCGCATCATTCCCGGTATCGACGCCATGGCCGGATCGCTCCTCCTCTGGGATTTCGATCAGGGCGGTTTCCGGACAATCATGGGTATAGATATGTCTCAGCCGAGCCTGGGGCCGGTTCATGTTAAAGAATGGCTGGCCAAGGGGCGTTTTCCGGAAAAAAAGGGCGAAGTTGTCCTGGAAAAGCACTACGCCAAGTTTCACAACACGCAACTGGGCGACCAGTTTACCATCGGCAGCCGGTCTTTTCGCGTCGTAGGGCTTCTGGAGATTCGGGAAGGCGCCCAGATCGCGTCGGCGAACATCTACCTGCCTCTGGCTGACGCCCAGGACCTGATGGGAAATGAATCCAAAAGCGTGAATCTCGTTTATCTCCGCTTACAGAACCCGTCACGTCTGAACCAGACGAAAACACAGATTATGCAGGCCATGCCGGGAATTTCCGTGGTGAGCTCCGACGCCATCCTCGAAGTAATGGGAGGCGTTTCCAGGATTTCCGACCAATTTTCCCTGGTCGTCTCCCTGGTCGCCCTGGCAGGAGCAGTCTTTCTGATCATTAAAACGATGCTGGGAAACCTTGTGGAACGCTCCCGTGAAATCGGCATTCTGAAGGCCGTGGGCTGGACCGGCGGCGATGTGCAGAAGCAACTCATGGGAGAGGTTTTTATTCAATCCATGATGGGGGGGATCGTGGGTGTCGCCGCAGGATATCTCATCTCTTATCTTCTGGGTTACCTTTCTATTCCGGTCACAACCCCTTGGGAGGTCAACCTTCTGCCCGCCTTTGCCAAAGAGACCGGGGCGGCCGCCCAGACGATCCGTCTGCCTGTCAGCTTCTCTGCCGGCTTGACCGCCGCCGCCCTGGCTCTTTCCCTGCTCGCAGGCGGCCTGGCAAGCTATTTTATGGGGAGGCGCATGGCCAAGATGAAACCCGCCGATATCCTGAGGCGATTGTAGATGTAGAAACAACATTAGGGGAGCATTTCTCGTCCAATATTGATATGTATGATCATGAAACAGCCGACCTTGTTTGAAATCCTGAAAACGTCCTTATATGTCGGCGCTGTCGGCTATGGTGGACCGGCGATCCTGGCATTGATGAAGAAGGTTATCGTCCACGAAAAAGGGTGGATCTCTGACGAGGAGTTCATGAGCGCCCTGAGCCTGTCTCAGATTTTGCCGGGGGCCACGGGCGTGACCCTGCTGGGTTATATCGGCCAGAAGCTGAAGGGGGGCTGGGGAGGCATCCTGATGCCCGTTGCCTTTGTCTTTCCGGCTATGTCCGCCATCACCGTCCTGGCCTGGGCCTATTTCGCGTATGGCGATCTGAAATTTATCCATTCGATCTTCATGGGCCTCGGGGCAATGGTAGTCGCCTTGCTGGTCAACGCGACCATGATGATGGGGAAATCGATCTTCCAGGGTATTGACCGCAACGCCTTAAAAGGCATTGTGATTGCGGCGCTTTCCTTTTTGGGGATTCGCTATCTCCACTGGAATGTAGTTTATATCATCCTCATCTCCGGGGCGCTGGGGGGCTTGTTCTTTCACTTGTGGGGAGCGGTCGGGCAAGGAAAAGCGCCGGAGCGCCCGGGGGCGGCGGTTGACGTCCCGGAGGCGTCGGGGTGGCGAAATCTCCTGCCCCCGGCGGCGCTGGCGATTTTGCTTGCCGTTGTATTTTGGTTGGTTGACGGGACGTGGACCATCTTTGCGACCTTCTTCAAGATCGGGTCGTTTGCCTTCGGCGGCGGCTTCACCGCCATTCCCATCATTCAGCACATCGTCGTTGACGGTATGCACTGGCTCGATCTAACCGCCTTCCGCGACGGCATTGCCCTGGGACAGATCACACCGGGACCGGTGTTCATCACCGCCACTTTTATCGGCTACAAGGTCCAGGGGATCATCGGGGCCGTCATCGCCACCATCGGCATTTTCACTCCTTCCCTGGCGGCCATGATGCTGCTCAGCCGGGTTCATGCCAAAATCCAGAATCTCAAGATCGTCAAGGCGGTCATCCGGGGGTTTCTGTCCGGTTTTATCGGGCTTCTCCTCTTTGTCGTTCTGCAATTCGGCGTCCAATCTCTTGTCAACTGGCAGACATGGGCGGTGTTTGCAGTTTCCATAGTTTACCTGTTGGGTTGGAAAAAGGATGTCCTGTGGCTGATCCTGGGGACAATTGGTGTTTCGCTCCTGATCTTTCCATGAAAACCGAGGGGCATGTGGATATATTTTATGCAAACGGAGTGGAGATAGGTTATGGTTACGCTAAGGGTATGAGAGGTCAGGGCGTTATGGGCATTAGGGGTTATTAAACCATGGAAGACAATCACAATCATAATCATAATCATGAACCGCCGGCGTCGCTAAAGAACCTGCTTTTCGCCATGGTGATTAACGGTGGAATCGTCGTCTTCGAGATGATTTTCGGCCTCCTCATCCAGAGCATGGCCCTGATCTCCGACGCCGTCCACAATCTGAGCGATATCGCCGCCATGGGCTTCAGCTACTGGGCGGAGCAGGTAGCCCGCCGTCCCGCGAATGAGGAAAAAACTTACGGTTACCGGAAAATCGAGTTTATCTCCGCCTTTGTCAACAGCATTGTCCTGTCGGTGGTCATTGCCTTCGTCTTCTGGGAATCCCTCCAGCGGCTGATGGCGCCGCCGGAAATCCCCGGACAGGCGATGCTCTGGGTAGCCGTCGTGGCCTTTGTCGGCAACGGAGCGGCCACGCTGCTCTTGCAGAAAATCTCGGCGCGGAACTTCAATATGAAAAGCGCCTGGCTCCATTCCCTTCAAGACGCCCTGTTTTCCCTCGGGGTCATTGTCGGCGCCCTGCTGATCACCTTCTTCGGGTGGCGTCTTGTTGACCCCCTCATCTCGATGGCCATCTGCATCGTCATCGCCCGGGAAATCTACAAGATCGTCCGGCAGACGGTCAACGCCCTTATGGACGCCGTCCCGCCGGACATCGATTACGGGGAGGTCAGGAACGATCTGCTGGCGATCCCTGCGGTAGCGGAAGTGAACGATCTCCACATCTGGCAGACCGGCGCGGCCCAGAAGCTGCTGTCCGCCCATATCCGGATGACGGAGGAAGCATCGGACAGCGAAACGATCATCCGTTTTGCCCAGGAGATGCTGGTCCACAAACACGGTATAAACCATACCACCCTCCAGATCCTGCCCGGCTCGGCCGGGGAACTGGAGTACTGCAACCACTGCAATTGATCCAAGTAGGAAGATAGAGAGAAGAAAGGATAAATAAGCAATGCCATTGATTATCGCGGATAACATTCACAAGGATTACCAGGTGGGAGACGTCGTCGTCCAGGCCTTGCAGGGCGTGGGGTTCGAAATCGAACCGGCCTCCTTCGTCTCTTTCGTCGGGCCGTCGGGGAGCGGCAAAACCACCCTCCTGAACCTGATCGGCTGCCTCGACAAACCCACGGCGGGGACCCTGACGGTGGCCGCTACGGACATCGCCCGGCTGGATCGGAAGGAGAGCGCCGCCTTCCGGGGAAGCCATCTCGGCTTCATCTTTCAGGATTTCAACCTGCTCCCCGTCCTGACGGTCTATGAGAACATCGAATACCCCCTCCTGATGGTCCAGAACGTTCCCCCGGCGGAGCGGAAAGAGCGGATCGAAAGGCTCCTCGCGGCGGTGGGCATGGCGGATCAGAAGGACAAATATCCCGGTCAGATCTCCGGTGGTCAGAAGCAGCGGGTTGCCATTGCGAGGGCGCTGGTGACGCACCCGGAGCTGGTCCTGGCCGATGAACCGACAGCCAACCTCGATTCCCAGACGGCCTACGCCGTCATCAACCTCATGAAGCGGATGCGGGACGAGCTTGCAACCACTTTTATCTTTTCGACCCACGACCAGAAAATCGTCGGGGAGGCAGAAGTGATCTTCCGGCTGGAGGACGGATCTATTGTTGCTAAAGAAATGAAAGGAGGGGCGAGCCATGATGAATCTTTATAAAATCGCCCTGCGAAACCTGTTGCGCTACAAGCGCCGCACCTTACTCACGGCCTCCCTGATCACTATCGGTGTCGTCTTTGTTCTGGTTTTTGTAGCCGTTTCCGGGTCTTTCAAGGCCATGATGATTGGCCAGATTACTGACGCCATGCTGGGTCACATTCAGATTCATAAAAAGGGCTACGTCGCCTCCATCGACAATCTCCCGCTGAATCTGAACCTGAATGCCCAGACTGCCGCCCGGATTGACGAGATCCTCGGAAAGCAAAAGAATATTGAGGCTTCTTCGCCCCGTCTCAAGTTCGGCGGCCTTTTCAGCAACTTTGTCGAATCGACGAACATCCGTCTCAACGGCATCTATCCGGACCGGGAATTTAAAACGGTTCCCCTATTGACGTCGCGAATCTCGGAGGGGAAGAAAACCATCGCCAAGGGAGAGATCCTCATCCCGGCCTTACTTGCCAAAGGGATGAAGGTAAAGGTGGGGGATTCGGTGGTGATCGTGGCGACAAACAAAGACGGTTCCGTCAACGGCAAGCAGTTTGTCGTGGCGGGCATAATGGAAGGTGTGACCGGTCCCGGGGGGCGGGACGGCTACGTCCACATTGAAGATGCCGCGGAGGTCCTGCGCATGCCGGAACTGGAAATCAGTGAGGTAGCCGTAAGGTTAAAGGATTTCGACCGCCTGCACCCGGCGGCCCGGGAAATGGAGAAACAATTGACGGGGGAATTCCGGAAAGACGACAAATTTCCCCTGGAGATCCATACCTGGGAAGGGTTGTCGCCATTCGCCAACGTTGCCCGGATGCTCGACATCATGACCTTCTTCATCAAGCTGATGCTGGTGGCCCTGGTGTTGATCAGCGTTCTCAATGTGATGATCATGGCCGTTTACGAGCGGATCAGAGAGATCGGGACGATGGCCGCCATCGGTACTCCCCCCGGCAAGATTCTCGCGTTGTTCATGATGGAGGGACTGTCCCTGGGGGTCCTGGGAACCATCATCGGCGGTGGGGTGGGGTTGCTCATCCTGTTCATCCTGAATGTCGCCCATATTACTTTTAACTTCGGTCAACAGCAGGGACTGCTCCTGCAAACTTACGTGAACCCGATGGATTTTGTGACCATTGCCGTGATCGTAATCCTGGTATCCGTCGTCGCGAGCCTGCAACCGGCCTTCAAGGCTTCGCGGATGGAACCGATTGTCGCCCTGCGGCACGTCTAAAATGCCTGCGGCAGATTTTAAATCTCTCTCCGCTTAAGAAAAGGAGCTACAGTTATGCTTAAAACAATAGTCTTTTTAATGACACTGCTGACGGCCTTTCCCGTTTACGCCCTGGACGGAACGGCGCTGCTCAAACAGGTGGATCGGAACCTCAACCCCGAATCCTACGATATGTACCGGAAGCTGATCAATGTGGAGCCCGACGGCAAGAAGAAGGAATTTACCCTCTTTTCGGCAAAAAAAGGGGTAGATAAGGTAGCCGCCCTCTTTTTAGCCCCGGCCAGTGAAAAGGGCCGGAGCACCCTGCGTCTTGGCGACAACATGTGGCTCTTCATCCCGAATGTGGGGAAGCCTATCCGGATCACGAGCCTTCAGTCCGTCGTCGGGGGGGTCTTCAACAATGCCGACATCCTCAATCTGGACTACGCCGCCGAATACGATGTCGTTCGGGTGGATGATTCGGGGAAGGAGTATCTCCTGTTTTTGAAGGCCAAAAACAAAAATGTTGCCTATGATCAGATCAAGATGTGGGTGGACAAAGGGAAGAAGCTGCCGATAAAGGTCGAGTGTCTAACGGAGGCGAACATGCTCATCAAGACCCTGTACTTCAAGGATCACAAGGATTTCGGCGGCGGAATCGTTCGGCCCGCCGTCATCGAGACGGATAGTCCCCTTTACAAAGGCTACAAGTCGGTAATGATCTTTGCGAAGATCAAGAAGCGCTCCTTCAAGGATGAGGTCTTTACCCTGACCTACATGCCCAATCTGGAGTCTCTCCGGTGATAAGCTGAAAATTGAAGGTTATCGGAATTCCTATAACCTTCTTCGGCAAGGCACATATGAAAAGAAATGTAATCCTGTTTTTGATCCTCCTCCTGTTCTTTCCTGCTGCGGCCCTTGCCGAGGAATCCTACACCTTCGATACCTCGGAGACCGAGAAGAAGCCCTATCATTTCGGCGGCTATGTGGAGTTAAGGCCCGTCCTGAACGTCCTGGACAAGGACGCCGCCCTCTATCAACTCCAGTATTATCGGGACCCCCGCTCGACCCTGATGGAATGGAACGGCCGCTTCCAGTTGGAGGGGAGCTATGAAAAGGGCATCGGCAGCGTCTTTGTAAAAACCAATACAGACTTGCGATACTCGTCCTTTGCCAACGGCAACGAGCGGACGGCGATCTTTGACGGGTACGGAACCCTGAAACCTTCGCCCTCCTGGAAGGTTGAGGTCGGCAAGAAGACCTTGAAATGGGGGAAGGGGTACGCCTGGAATCCGGTGAATTTCATTGACCGCCCTAAAGATCCCTATGACCCGGACCTGCCGATCGAAGGGTACATCATGGCGACGATGGATTACATCCGGAGCTTCGACGGTCCCTTGAAAACCTTTTCTTTTACCCCGGTCATTGTTCCCGTCTATGATCACATCAACGACGATTTCGGTGTGAACAACCGCATCAACGCCGCCGGGAAGGTTTATCTCCTCCTCTACGATATGGATCTGGACTTTATCTTTGCCGCCGACGGCAGCCGCACGGCACGCATGGGCATGGATTTTTCAAGGAATATCACGACGAGCTTCGAGATCCACGGCGAGCTCGCCTATATCAAGGGTTATCAGCAGCCGTTCCTGGATAACGCCGGCGTCCTCCAATCGCGGACCCAGAACGTCGTCAGCGGCCTCATGGGGATCCGCCATCTGACCACCTTTGATCTGACGACGATTCTGGAATATTACCACAACGGCATGGGGTACAGCGCCGACGACATGAAAAATTATTACAACTACATCCGTCAGGGCTACAACGGCTACCAGAGTACGGGAAACACCCAGATGCTCAACGTCGCCCAAAACCTTGCCACCGGCGGCTACGGGCGACTCAGCCCGATGGAGGATTATCTGCAACTGCGCCTGAGTCAGAAGGAACCCTTTGATATTCTCTATTTTACTCCCGCTGTGACGTTCATGTTCAATCTGGACGACCAGAGTTACAACATCACGCCGGAACTTCTCTACACGGGCATTACCAATCTGGAACTTCGCCTCCGGGCAGGTTTTATCCGGGGAAGCCGGGATACGGAATTTGGAGAAAAAGCCAACGACTACCGTTTTGAATTCCGGGCCGGGTACTACTTCTAATAGCGCTTATTGCCTTGACAAGACCATTCTGATCTCAGCCTCTGTAATATTACCTTACAGCAATGTATAAAAATGATATGGCATATCCGCAGGAGGTTGAACTATGAGTCCAATGATCATCATGATCATGATGGTCATCGGTCTGGGCATTCTCGCTGTTGCCTCGGGGATGCTGGGCCTCGGCGTAGCCTTTGCCGCCGTACCCTTTCTGGTCTTTTTTCTTCAATATCCCAAGAATCATCCTGCAATATATTAGATCCACGGGAGGATGAAATAAATAGACCAGCTGTCAAGGGGAGGGGCCAAGTGGGGATAGGGGTAAGTTTCCCCTACGGACTACTGAAACCCCATCCTGAAAGAAGGGGCTTGGGGGGTTTGGGCGGATCCGACAGGCTTATGCCCAGTTTCTTCATTCTGCTTCTCAGGGTATTGGGATTGATTCCCAGCAAGCGGGCGGCGCCGTCTGGGCCGTAAACCTTCCCCCTTGCCTGTTCCAATGCCAGGTGGATATGGTGGGACATTGCTTCGTTAAGGCTGAGAAGGGGGCTGTTTCCATCGGGTACCCGCCATTCTCCCACGGAACTTCGCGGCCACCGGAATTGCTCAAAGGCCAGGACGCGATTCCCGTTCGGCCCCCTGCTCCTTATGAGTTCCCGTTCCACGAGATTCTCAAGCTCCCGGACATTGCCCGGCCAGTGATATTCCTTGAGCCGCTCCAGCACTATGGAAGACAAGGGCGGAGGGGTGTGGATCTTCAGCTCCTTGGCTTTCTTTTCAATAAAATGATTAATCAGGGCCGGGATATCCCCTTGCCGGAGCCTCAGGGGCGGAATCATGACCGGAAATATATTGAGCCGGAACCAAAGGTCTTCCCGGAATTTGCCGGCCCTGACCATCTCTTCGAGGTTTCTGTGCGTAGCGGCAATGATGCGGATATCGACGGGGATCGTCTCAGCGCCGCCAACCCGCTCGATTTCCCTGTTATGCAGTACTCTCAGTAGTCTTACCTGAACAGACAGCGGCAGCTCGGCGACCTCGTCGAGGAAGATGCTTCCCTGGTCGGCCCGCTCGAAACGGCCTTTCTTCTGGGCAATGGCGCCGGTAAAGGCGCCCCGCTCATGCCCGAATAGCTCGCTGTCCATAAGGCTCTCCGGGATGGCGCCGCAGTTCACCGTAACCAAAGGCTTATCTTTTCTGGGGGAAGCGTAATGAATGGCGTTGGCAATGACCTCCTTGCCGACCCCGGTCTCCCCTAAAAGCAGGACCGGGCTTTTAAGAGACGCCACCTGCCGTACCATATCCATCACTTCCTTGAGACCGCAATCCGCCCCGACGATTTCGTCTTCCTTAATATATCGCAGTTCCCGGGTGAGCTCCTGATTTTCATCGTCCACTATTTCCTTCAGTTTGACGACCTCGCGGTAGCGCAGGGCATTGGATACGGCGATGTTAAAGGGTTCCCGCAACTGGGCGACGAGACCGGCGTGGGACTTTTTGAAGAGCCCTTTTCCTTCCGCCAAAAAGACAAGGGATCCTAAATGTTTACCTTCGATTACCAGGCTGATGTACATCATGGAGGTTGCGGACAGATTTACATGGTCGGATAGTATCCAGCCTGCCGGGTGGAGATCCAGGCGGTCCAGAATCTTGACCTCCTTCCAGGCGCCGATGTCAATATTGATCTTGTCGATTGCCTCTTCCGATAATGGTTTCGAGGGAAAAGGTTTTCTGATCCCCGTCAAATTGACCGTAGCGATATTGTGGATCAACCCAAGGTTCGGATCGAAAATGGTCAGGAGCATCTCCGAGGCAGGCAAAAAATCCCGCAGATAGGAAAGGCAATTGAACATCGCTTTTTCAATTTCGAGACTGCTGCAAAGACGTAACGTCGCCTGCCGGAAAAATTCGTTTCTCCCCACTTTCATGAAATCCCGCCTTCCTCTGTTTCCGTTCCGGTTTCTTTCGTCCGGCGATATATAGCGCATATCACGACATTTCACAACATGTTTCATGAAATGTCGTTATTTTCTAATCACGAAAACTCTAACCTGCTGATATTATACGATATATTGTCTGGCATGCTTTTGGTATGCTTGGGTAAGTAGTGACGTTTTATTATACGGTGGGAGCTTTCACTTCCGTCCATCGTGACGAAAGGGGAATGTTTTCCCGTAGAAAGGGGGGGTGGAGAAGGCGGAGACAACTAAAGCAGTAAGGTTGTGAAATTAAGTATCTTTAATTTTATTGGTTTTTTAATCGTATTTAAAAGAGAGGGAGGGTTTTACTTATGGCACACGAGCATAGTTTTGCATCACCGGGTCCTGCCGGACTGGCGGCCCTGGCGGTTGCATGTTTCGGATTTGGAGCGGTATTTCTTGGTAAGGTTGATATTTCCGGTTTTCCCCTGCTGGCCGCCTGGCTCATCGGCGGTTGTCTTGTTCAGTACACCACGGCGGTAATGGAACTGAAGGATCACAATATTACCGGCGGTAACGTTTTCCTGTTCTTCTCGGCATTCTTCATGCTGGCGGCGGCTATCAGCGTCTTCGCCAAGTGGTATTCCGTTAGCTTTATTTTTGCTCCGAAGGCCGCCAAAGAGGCCATGGATGCCGCCATGGCGGCAGCCGGTGTGGCGGATGTCAAAATGCTTACCCCGGAGCAGTTGGCAGCGGCCAAGGCCGGTATCGGCAAGGCCGTAGGTGGAATGGTGGGAAAGATGGTCCATGTTGAGGGGTGGATGTGGATGGCCGGCGCGGGCTTCCTGACCGCCGTGACCCCGGCTTACGCCAAGAGCACTTCTTTGATGTTTCTCCTCGTTATCATGGTCGATGTCGTTTTGTGGTGCATCGTCGGCATGGACACCGGCTGGTTTGGAACGGTGGCGACCTTGAAGCCTTTTGCAGGGTGGTTGTTGGTCATCGTCGGCTGGATCGGCATTTACATGGCCGGGGCCATAACATGCAATACCGTTTACGGCAAACCGGTTTTCTTCGTACCCAAACCCTTGATTAAGTAATGGTGAGGGAAGAAACTCGACAACGTGTTAATGAAATATAAAATTATTCATTCTTGATTTGGCAGTAAAAAACCCGGAGGTAAAAACTGTGGCCTCCGGGGATATTCGAGACCGGGGAAGCGCTATTCCCCGGTCTCCTCCTTTTATATGAAAGTCCCCCCGCCCCGCCTTCGGGCATGGATGTAAGTGTCAGTTTAGCTGCGTCTTGGAGAAAGCTCTAAGAATCAGGGCGAGCTTATTACTTAATTCTTTGTAGTATCAGCCATCTGAATGGTCGTTCAGTTCCGCGCGGATGGCAAGGGCGATCCCTTCCAGTGTATAGGGTTTGCTTAAGTACCTGTCGGCTCCCAACCGTTGAGCCTCGCGGACCCTTTCCGATTCAGAAAACCCGCTCACGATGATTGCTTTCAGGCGGGGATTCCACTGGATAAGGCGGCGATATGTCTCGCAGCCGTCAATTCCCGGATCCATAATCATATCCAACATCACGATGTCCACTTCATGTTGTTCGATCCAGGCTACTGCTTCTTCGCCGCTGGCAACCGTGACAACCTGGTAGCCGAGTTTCGTCAGAATCGCAGCGGCAATGCGGCGCTGTTCGGCAATATCATCCACGACCAGGACGCGCTCAGTGCCGCGGTAATCTTCGATGGACACCTTCCCCGGAGCTGACGATACTTCTTCTCGTGTTACGGGGAAGAAAAGCTCAATCACGGTGCCCTGTCCTTCGGTGCTCCGGATATCAATGAACCCTCCCATTTCCTTTAGCGTGTGCCAGACCACGGTCATGCCCAGGCCGGTGCCGCTGCGTCCCAGACGCTTTTTGGTATAGAAAGGTTCAAAGATGTGTTGCCGGTCTTCCTCTCTCATGCCGATGCCGGTATCCTGAACTGTCAAGATGGCATATTCACCTTCGGGAATTGTCTCCAGGCCCTGGTAGGGCTCTTCGAGGTATCGATTCGAGGTTCCCATCTGCACCGCTCCGTCCGTTAAGTTGGCTTCGCAGGCGTTCGTCGCGAGATTCATAACTGCCTTGGTAAGTTGCATGACCGAAGCCCGAATATTGAGCAGATCGGGGGCAAGGTTCGCCGTGATGGTCACGTGCCGATGATCCTGCTGCAAGCATTGATATTCCGGGCTCTGGAGATAATCATTCAGGATTATGTTGAGATTGAGAACCTTTTTTTCGGTAACTCCCAGACGAGCCATGCTCAGCAAGTCCTGTACCATAGCAGCAGCCCGCTCCCCGGAATTCTTGATTTGAATAACATCATCACGCAGAGGATTATCCTCGGCCATCCCCATGAGCACTAGATCAGGATAACTGACCATGCCGACAAGAATATTATTTAGATCATGGGCCACTCCTGCCGCGAGTTTGCCGATGGCTTCCATCTTCTCCGCCTGCTTCAACTGTACCTGAAGGCGCTGCTGCTCCTGCTCGGCAAGGATACGTTCCTTCACTTCCCTGGTCAGTCGCTGATTGCTGATGGCCAACTCACTGGTGCGCGCAGTGACCAGGAGATCCAGTTGCTCGTTGATTTCCTTGATCTTTTGCTGCTCATCGGCGAGAAGGTGCATTAGAAAATAATTCTTCCGGTTTGCATACTCGATGGTATAACCGACGAGCATGCCCGCTATATTGGCGCTGATGAAGAAAAAGTTGTTGCTTATGAGCACCGCGTCCGGGGTACCGGTGAGAAAAGCAGCGAGTTCATAGAGAATCACGATAATCCAGCCGCTTAGGGTGGCCCATAGGAATCTGAGGTAAATAAAACTGTAACCAAATATGAAAACGAGCATCAGTCCGGCGTAGTAATAGTAATTTACCGGTGGGGGAGCGACGACGATAATGAGGACGATTCCCAGGCCGCCCAAGGCGATCAGTGTGGACATGAGGGGCTGTAAAATACGGTGCAGGGAGGGAACAAAGGTTGCCCCAAAAACAGCCAGGATCATGGGACAGACAAAAACATAGCGAATCAGCCAGGCAAGATGTTTATGATTTGGCAGTAGCAGGGCATCCAGAATTCCAAAACTTCCATACATCAGCGCCCCCATCAGGAGGGCAATGCGAATGTGTGCCAGGGTATGGCTTGTGTAATAACTCTTAAAGGAGCTTTCCAGGCCGGCTGAGGAACCCGTAAAGGCAAGGGTAATCCGGTTCAGCTTCATGGCATGTGAGTCTTTTTTTGCGGCTGCTGTGAAATTTGATGTACTCATGGCATCCATATGAGAGTGTTTACAAGAGTCATCAACTCAGCACCCGGATCATAGCAAGTTGCTGACATGTTGGTAAGAGCTTGAAGGGACTGTATTGGAAATATTGGCCAATGTCAAAATGAAACTTTTCGAATTGCCTCACAAAAGAGTTACCCAAGGGGGCTAACCGGGCTGAGCATCGCTGTGGTTGTAATGCAAAACTCCTTGACAGTCGGGGGCCATCCTTGTATATCCCCAAAAAAGAATATAGGGAAGGTAGCCATGAAAGATTATATCAAGGTAATGAAGGCCGTGTCCGACCCGAACCGGGTGAAACTGTTGAAGATCCTGCAAGCCCGGGTGATGTGCGTCTGTGAGATCCAGGCACTGCTGAGCATCGCCCAGCCCACCGTTTCCAAGCACTTGAAGGTTCTCGAGGAAGCCGGCCTGGTGACCTTCACGAAAGACGGCCTGTGGGTCAATTACCAGGTTGCCGATGGCAGGAAGAGTCCTTACGCCGCCACGGTTTTAGGGAATCTACGTCACTGGCTCGGCGACGACCCCGAGATTCGGACCCTGGTGGAAAAAACCCCTGATGTTTCCCGCGAACAGATCCGCCTGAAAACATGAAAAACATGCAGACCACTATCATGGCCAGTTGCGGATGGACGTAGGGCAAGGAAGGCCTGGTTTTTGAAAAAAAGGGAAAGGGGCACGGGAAGATAAATATGTGGACAAGGGATTTGCAGGGTAAGAAGAGGATTTGGGAAGTTCTTGTCGTCATTGCCGTCTTTGGGTTATTTTTTGCGGGAGGTTTATACGCCCAAGGTCCGGCTTCCCCGTTTCCGACCTATGGTGTGGGGGCGATCCAGGTGCGGTTGTACACGGACTATTTCTGTCCTCCCTGCCGGGCGATGGAACCGCCGGTTGAACCGGTGTTACGGGATCTACTGAAGAGAAAGGTGATCACCCTGACCATGGTGGATGTCCCCTTGCACCGTTACAGCCCCCTTTACGCCCAATACTTCCTCTACGCCCTGAAGGGAAAAAACGACTTGGAACACACCCTCAAGGTCCGCAATATTCTCTTTGAGGCGGCGGCCAACACGCATATCACAACCAAAGAGCAGCTTGAAGAAATCTTCAAAAGCAAGGGGATACCCTTCGCAGTCTTTAACCCTAAAGCCGCCTTTAACCGCTACAACGGCCTGATCACGGAGGATGGCATCAATTCCACGCCGACCTGCGTCATTGTCAGAGGGGGTAAGAAGGAGGCATTTGTCGGGATTCAGGACATTCTCAAGGCCCTCAAGCATCTGCAGTAATGGGAGGCGATTTTTTAACAACGACGTATTGCAGGGGATTCAGCGGATGAGATGGGATAAGCTCTTGAAAATAGTCAATCTGATTTTTCCCATCATCGGCATCGGGCTGATGGTCTTCTATGAGGTTTGCGACACCTCCTGCTCCTCTCTGCGGGGCACTTTTTGGGGGGTAGATCTAAAATATGTCGGTATTCTCTTGATGTCGGTGCTCCTGGCGCTGAACCTGCCGCCCGTCTCCCGGTACGCGATCCCGGTCAGTCATTTGCGGACCATGATGCTTTCCGGCGCCCTGGGCGGGGAAATTCTCCTCGTCCGCTTTCAGATGGTCCATGATACCTACTGTCCCTTTTGCCTGGCTTTCGGCCTGTGCGTCCTGATCCTTTTTGCCGCGAATTTCCTGAAGATGAATAAATATCTGGTCTTAGGGACTCTCCTTGGCGGACTCGGCGCTTTTGCCCTTTTCTTCAAAGGGTCGGTGCTGCCGCTTTATTAAAATATATGCCGCATGCGAGCAAACGCCCTGATTTGTTGCTTCTTAACCTATATCGAGGCCCCTGCAATCGCCTCCGCCTCCCGTAGCTGCCCCAGGAGGGATCGGTCGAGGAGCAGTTGCTGGAGCTTCTTCCGGTCGATCAGACCATGGTAGGATGGATGTAAGCGTTCGATGTGAGTGTCCCCCCCGGTGTCAGCGCCTTTGCTCTCATCGGCGATCAGGCAAGCGGCTTGGTCGGCGAGAAAAAGAACGAGCAGGTATTGCAAGGCTTCGTGATCCAGCCCCAGCTCGTCCCGGTTAAGATAGCCAGGGACGTGGTGAAGGCTGACAGTCTCAACCATCAAGTCCGATAACCCCCAGTGCTGTAGAGCCAGCCTCCCGACGAGGGCGTGATTGATCCCGTAAATGTCCTCCTCCTCTTCCAGCGTCCAAGATGGCGAATAGGTTCTGACCGGGGCTAGATCATTCTGAGGGAGGGGCGGTAGTTTCATCATGAGAAATTTTCCGATGTCGTGAAGAATGCCCAAGGTGAAGAGGGTCCCCTGGTTCAGATCCCTGAAGAGATAACCAAGATAGGAGGCGCAGATGGCCGTATAATTCGCATGTTGCCAGAGGGTATGCATGGTTGGATCGCGATGGAAACTCTTTTCATTCAAGATGTTGAGGATGCCTTCGCTGTAAATGATGCCCTTCAGATTAGCCAAACCGATAATCATGATGGCGTGGCTGATGGAATTGAGTTTTTGCTCCATGCCGTAATAAGGTGAGTTAGCCACCCGGAGAATCTTGGCCGTCAACATCGGATCGCCGGTTATCATCCGGGAAAGCTCGGCCATTGCAGCCTGAGGATCACCTACCATCCTCTGAAGTTTGTGAAGGGTGTCAAAATTCTTAAGGGACCCAAGATGTGATAAAACCTTTTGTCTTACCTCGTCGTCGATGTCGTCGAGTTTGAGCAACGACGCCCTGTTTTCCTTTGGCAGGTCCTCAACAGTAAAGACCAGAGCCATGCCTTTTGTGAGGCAGGCTTGAAGAGTTTGGGCGCTGTCTCCCGGATCGCCGTAGGGAGGAACAGACGCATGATCGATCCCACGGTCATCATCGCCCTGGGCAGACATATCTTTGATTGACGGACGGACGCCGCCGGTCCTTGCTGGCTTTTTGCTTCCCCCAGGGAGCCCGCGCAAAAGAACATAGAGAATCCCGCAAAGCAAAACAACCGCCAACATTATTATGACCGCAAAAGGGACCATCACGCCCTCCGGAACCAGCATTGCAGAAACATATTGTTTTTTATCACTATAGAAGGCCGGCGATTTGCCGTCAAGAAAAATTGCACCCCTTAAAGATGTTTATTGACGAATGCCGAAAACTATGCATAATTACGATTGAAAATGAGTGTAAACCGCAAAGTCCTCCAGTTCATGGGTCGCGGTACGGAGCGTGAGAGGCTGCGCATCGTGTCATCAATGATTACCGTGGGTTAGAGGCTTCGGCATCTTCAGGTTAAGGAGAGATCATGGCGCGTAGATATGGCAGGGCGATCTTGGTGATCCTTTTGGGTGTGGGGATGCTGGCGGTTCCGGGGGCCCCGGTATTCGCAAAAACATCGAAGTCCCTGGCTGCCCACAGGCATTATGCGTCCGTTGGCGTCACCCGGGCGCCCCAGCATCTCGTTCTGCGCTCTGCCTCGGCATTGGTGGAAGACCAGCGGACGGGTGAATTCCTGGTGCAGAAGCATGCAGCGGCGGTCGTTCCCATCGCCTCCATCACCAAGCTCATGACCGCCATGGTAGTGTTGGATGCCCAAATGAACCTTAAGGAGTCGCTAGTCGTTACACCTGAAGATGTGGATATGCTTCGTCACAGCCGCTCCCGCCTGCCGGTGGGCGCCAGTATCACGCGCGAAGAGGCGTTGCTGCTGGCTTTAATGGCTTCCGAGAACCGCGCTGCCCACATTCTGGGACGGACCTATCCGGGCGGTCTCGACGCCTTCGTCGTGGCCATGAACGCCAAGGCCCAGTCACTGGGACTCTCCGAGACGCGCTTCGACGATCCTACCGGGCTCTCCAGCGGCAACGTCTCCTCCGCCCGGAACTTGGCCCGGATGGTGAACGCCGCCTATAACTATCGTCTTATCCGGGAATTCACCACCCGCGAAGAGGCAACGGTCCATACAGGCCGCCGCACACTAACATTCCATAACACAAATCGCCTGGTTCGGAGCCCTCGCTGGCAGATCGGTCTTTCCAAAACAGGCTTCATCGACGAGGCAGGCCGATGCCTGGTGATGCAGGCCCAAGTGGCCCAGCGTCCCGTGTTGATCGTACTTCTCGATGCGCAAGGCAAACTGACGCGCCTTGGCGATGCCAACCGCATCAAGCAGTGGATGGAGGGAGCACCGCCGTCGCGGCGGACACGCAAGGGATAATCGGATCCTTGAATAGGCATCCTCTTTGGCATTGCAGGAGAAAAGGACAGCAACGCTTGTGATGAACCACGAAAAAGTAATTTAGAATTCAGAAAAGCATATGTGTCGAAGAGCCCGTCATGCCTGCTGAAGATATCGCTAAACTGAAGATCGAAAAGTCGGAAAAAATCTTTAAGCCCAGCCGATACAAAAAAAAGCCCCTTATCATTGCGGCCATTATCCTGCTCCTTGTGGTAACGGCCGGTCTTTACTTCGGCGGCATCATCGCCCCGGCCACATCTGTAGATGTGACAACCATTTCCCAGGTTTACCCCTCTCAGTCCATATCCATATTGAACGCCAGCGGCTACATCGTCGCCCAGCGTAAGGCCGCAGTGGCCTCCAAGGTCACGGGCCGCCTGGTGGCGCTGATGGTGGAAGAGGGGAGCAAGGTCAAGCAGGGAGAAGTGATAGCCCGGATGGAAAATGTAGATGTTACCGCATATAGAGACCAGTCAGCAGCCAATCTGAATACAGTTCGGGCCACCCTTGAGCAGGCCAAGGCGGAAAGAGACATCGCCCTGCTGGAGTATAACCGCTATAAAAAACTGTTTGAAAGTAATTTCGTTGCCAAGTCCGATTATGATGCGACCGCTACACGCTACAAACGGTCCGTTGAAGGGGTAAAGGGGGCGGAAGCCACTGTTAAGGCGGGAATCGCCGCCTTGCAGAATGCCGAGGCGGGTCTTGACTATACCCTGGTCCGCGCCCCCTTCGATGCCGTCGTTTTGACCAAAAACGCCGACGTTGGCGACATCGTCACCCCCATGGGTTCTGCCGCCAACGCGAAGGCCGCTGTCGTTACGATTGCCGACATGAAATCCCTGCAAGTCGAGGCCGATGTCTCGGAAACGAGCATCGCCTCCATCCGGGTCGGCCAACCCTGCGATATCCAGCTTGATGCCCTCCCCAACACGCGGTTTCAGGGAGAGGTCTATACTATTGTGCCGACAGTTGACCGCAGCAAGGCCACCGTCCTGGTCAAGGTTCGCTTCCTCGACAAGGACCCCCGCATGCTGCCGGACATGAGCGCCAAGGTCTCCTTTCTTTCAAGGCGGCTTGCGCCCGAGGAACTGAAGCCCCGCCTTGCCGTCAATCAATCCGCCTTGATCAGCAGAGGCAATAAGACATTTGTTTTTCTCCTCCAAGGGAACCGGGTCAAAGAGACCCCCGTCCAGGTTGGCTCAAAACTGGGAGATGTGACGGAGATCGTCTCAGGCCTCAAGCCGGGAGACCGGGCGGTCATAAAGCCGTCGAAAGGAATGAAGGATGGGTCAAGAATCAAAATCGCCGAAAGATGAATATCATCTAACCATCAAACCCTCTGACCGACGAATCTTCTCCAGAAAATTATGGCTGAACAGAAGCAAAACATCGTAGAGATAAGGCATCTTTACAAGTCCTATCATCGGGGAAGCCTCGCCGTCCCGGTCTTGTTCGATATTACCTTCGACATCGTCGCCGGGGAATTCCTGGCCCTCATGGGCCCCTCCGGTTCCGGGAAAACTACCCTCCTGAACCTCCTTGCCGGCATCGACAAGGCAGATGAGGGGAGCATCCGGGTGGGCGATTTGGATATCACCACCTTCTCGGAAACGGAACTCGCCCATTGGCGGGCCAATCACGTCGGTTTCATCTTTCAGTTCTACAACCTGATCCCTGTCCTGAAGGCGATTGAGAATGTGGAACTGCCCCTACATTTGACGTCGTTGTCTAAAAGAGAAAGGCGGGAGCATGCCGAGATGGCTTTGCGCATGGTTGGTCTGGACCACCGGATGGATCATTATCCCCAGGAACTGTCCGGCGGCGAACAACAGCGCGTGGCCATTGCCCGGGCCATTGTCACCGATCCCACCATCCTCGTGGCCGATGAGCCTACGGGCGATCTCGACCGCGTATCGGCCGAGGAAATCCTGGCGATGATGGAGCGCCTCAACACGGAAATGGGCAAGACCATCATCATGGTGACACATGACCCACGGGCTGCACAGCGTGCCAAGATCCTCCGGCATCTGGATAAGGGATACCTGACCGATGATGATTCTCAAAATCCTCTTTAGAAATGCCTTTCACAATAAGCTGCGCAGCGGCCTGACGATCCTGGGCATCGCCGTAGCCATTCTGGCCTTCGGTCTCTTGCGGACGGTGATCAGCTCCTGGTATGCCGGTGTAGAGGCCGCTTCGACGTCCCGTCTCGTTACCAGAAACGCCATCTCCATTATATTTACGCTGCCCCTCTCCTATAATGAGAAAATCCGCCAGATCGAGGGTGTGAAAATGGTTTCCTATGGCAACTGGTTCGGCGGCGTTTACATCGACGAAAAAAACTTCTTTCCGAATTTCTGCGTGGAACCCAGGACCTATCTCGAAATCTATCCGGAATTTGTTCTCAGCCCCGCGGAAAAAAAGGCCTTCCTTGCCGACAGGAAAGGTTTTGTGGCGGGCAGGAAGCTGGCGGCGAAGTACGGCTGGAAGATCGGCGATCCAGTTACCTTGAAAGGCACCATCTACCCGGGAAACTGGGATTTCGTCCTCCGGGGTATCTATAAAGGCAGGGATGATACGACGGATGAAACCCAGTTTTATTTCCATTGGGATTACCTAAACGAAACGATGAAAAAGGTATCACCCCAGCGGGCCGATCAGGTAGGATTCTATATGATCGCCGTTACCAGACCGGATTTATCGGCGGATGTGGCCCTGGCCGTCGACAAAACATTCAAAAACTCTCTGGCAGAGACATTAACGGAGACGGAGAAGGCCTTTAATCAAGGATTCATCGCCATGAGCGGCGCCATCGTCACGGCTATCCAGATGGTATCCTTCGTTGTCATCATCATTATCATGGCCGTTGTCGCCAATACCATGGCCATGACCACACGGGAGCGAATTGGCGATTATGCAATCATGAAAACCATGGGATTCGGCGGCCGGGGCATTACGATCCTGATATTCGGGGAATCCCTCGTGATCAGCCTGACCGGATGCCTTACCGGCATGATCCTCACGTTTCCTGCCGCAGCGGCCTTCGGTCAAGCACTCGCAAACTTTTTCCCTGTCTTCATTGTTTCCACGGAAACACTCTACCTCGATTTTTTGGCCGCCATCCTCATTGGCTGCCTGGCGGCGATTATTCCGACGCGCCAGGCTATCCGCATCGGCATCGCCGATGGTCTGCGGAGGATCGGCTGATGGCTGTTCCTCTGTCATATAGTATACGAAATCTCTGGCAGCGAAGATTGACGACGATTCTGACAGTTTCCGGCATGGCCCTCGTCGTCTTCGTTTTCGCCGCCATCCTGATGATGGCCGAGGGCCTGCAGAAGACCCTCGTGGAGACTGGTTCTTACGACAATGTGGTGGTGTTCCGCAGGGGCTCCACATCGGAGGTCATGAGCAGCATTGAGCGTAAACAGGCGTCGATTGTGGAAATGCTTCCTCAGGTTGCCATTGATCAGCATGGCCGACGGCTCCTGGCCAAGGAGGTCGTTGTCCTCATTGCCCTTCAAAAGCGAGGCGATGAGAAGACATCGAACCATTCCAACGTCGTGGTCCGCGGCGTGGAGGAGAATTCCATACCCTTGCGGCCACAGGTAAAGCTGGTCTCCGGCCGTATGTTCAGAATGGGGTCCTCGGAGATCATTGTGGGAAATAGCATCGCCAAAGGATTCAAAGGGGTCGGCCTACAGGGAGCCCTGAACTGGGGGATGAGGAACTGGACCGTGGTGGGCGTTTTCGATGCCGGCAATACGGGATTCAGTTCGGAGATATGGGGTGATGTGGATCAGGTGATGCAGGCCTTCCGACGTCCCGTTTATTCATCGGTTACCTTCAAATTGCAGAATCCCGCGGAATTTCCGGCTGCTAAAGGGACTATCGAAACAGACCCGCGGCTGACCCTCGAGGCCAAGCGGGAAACGAGGTACTATCTGGACCAGTCGGAGATGATGGCAAAGTTCCTGAGAATTCTTGGCTTGTCGCTGACGATTATCTTCTCCATCGGCGCCATCATCGGGGCCATGATCACCATGTATTCCGCCGTCGCCAACCGGATCGGGGAGATCGGAACGATGAGGGCCCTGGGTTTTCATCGGCGGAACATCATGTTAGCGTTTCTTGCGGAGTCACTGCTGCTGGGATTCATCGGCGGCTCTGTCGGCCTGTTCTTCGCCTCTTTCATGCAGTTCATCACCGTTTCTACGGTAAACTTTCAGACCTTTTCGGAGTTGGCGTTCAAATTCACCCTCACCGGGCCCATTGTCCTGCAGGCCATGACATTTTCCCTCGTCATGGGACTAATCGGCGGATTGCTACCAGCCTTCCGCGCCTCGCGCATGAATATTGTCGAAGCCCTGCGAGCGGCATAAGCGCATCCGTGGTATGGTGCGGTAGTGAAGCGCGTCCTGGGTTCTCAAAGCCTCATAGACTCACCGCATAAACACGTCGATATTCGGCTCAATAGGCCGGCCTTTTCTAGTTAGACTATACCGCCACGCAGGGCATGTCGATGAGTGCGAATCTGACATCCACCCGCTGTTCCCTAACGACATCTATTTGGCCGCAGCTTCCAGACGGCGCCGCTGTCGCGCTCTCATCCAGCGAAGGAACCTGATATACGGTCCCCAGTGCGAGCGCTTCACTGCCGTTCCCCTGAATCTGCTCTCTACCTTGTCGAAGGCATCTTCAATCACGGTATTATGCAGCGGTTTGACGAGAAATGTCCATTTCAACCACATGCCCAGACCGCATTCGCCTTCCAAGTCGTGGCGGATGATGACATGCCCGCGCCGGGGTACAACTTCGAAATAATGGCGGCCGTCCACACCGCCCATCAGACCTGCCCTGTCGAACTGAAATGCGGCCCTGCGTCCCGGTACGTATTCAGATACACGATACCTCACCGGGCCATGACCTCCCGCCGCTCCCACCTTCAGGGCGGTGTCCAGTACCATCGGTGGCCACTTATCCCGCGGCCACAGCTCGTCTTCAGGTCCGGAGAGGCTGTTGAGAACGGGTCCTAAGGCGTCTTGATCCGCTGGAATAATTCTGTCATGCCTGTTGAAAATCTTCATTTCGTCCTCCTCATGATGGCGTTGAATGCCTTCGTTATATGCTCTTCGACTGCGCGTGGCGGTTTCTTCCCCTGACGGATATAACGCAACACGGCGGCATAAGGCACGTCGATGATCGCAAAAATCGTTTGGTTGATCTCCTCCCGACCGGCCTTGCCGAAGGTCCGAGCTGCGAACTCGGTGATACCGGCATCGAGTCTGCGAGAGATCCCGAGCGCCCTTTCCTTCATTTCCTCCGGCCAGCTGCCCGCCACCAGTTCCTCCCGCCGGTAGAGAAGGAGGATGCGCGCCTCAGCGGAATGTTGGCGGACCCAACGCGGCGTATGGAGAGCGGCCTCAATCCCTTCACCTTTTTCCAGCGCGGATAGAAACTCATCCTGAAAGGATGCCGCAACTCGCAGCCAAACCTCGGCCATGAGCACATCACGCGATAGGAAACGATGATAAACCGACCCGACCGGCGCACCTATCTCTCCGGCAACGGCTGCTATTGTTACAGCAGCAGGCCCCTGTGCAGCGGCAATTTTCAATGCCGCATCTATAAATTGTTCATTGTTAAAGTGAGCATTACGTCCCATATATGGCCTTTTATTAGAATATATGTTCTAATATGTCAAGCAATATTTTCCGATGCTTAGTAGGCAGCCGTTGACCAATAGAGCATATCCAATTCAGACCGGACATCGCAGGTTTCTTTCGGTTATTGTTGATCCGTAGAAATACACGGAATTGTAGATAGGTAGATGCTATAGGTAACAAAAAGTTGATTACATCTTAAGCATCATCGGCTCAGCATCCCCCATTTCGCCGCCAGTTATCCGTTGACATACAATACTGTCTGTGTTACTCATCCGCCGTCAAAATCAATGCCTTAACAGTAATTTGCGCGAGGAGAGCCTGGCACAGGAACATGCGCTCAAGGGAACTCTGTTAGTCGTCGGCATCGAAAACCTGAGCAATATTGTCCTGACAATTATGTGCTACCATGAGCGCTGGGACGGTTAAGGGTATCCGGTTTGTCTGAAAGGCGACCAGATTCCGCTCCCCGCCCTTATTGCCGCCTTGGCAGATGCATTCGACGCCATGATCTCAAAACACTTATTAGGAGCCAAGCTATGAAAAAGATCTTATTCGCGATGCTGATGCTGTTTGTTTTCAATTGTACGTCCGTCCTGGCTGCCGACGTCGTCCGTCTGGGAAACCTGAAGTTCGCTCATTACGGGGCTGTCTGGTACATGAAGGAGATTGCCCCGAAATATAACCTGAAGATCGATGAAAAGATCTTTCCAAAAGGGATCGACATCATTCCTGCCATTATTGCCGGCGAGATCGATGTGGCGGCCAGCGCTGTGGACGGCGCCATAGCGGCGCGCGCAAGCGGAGTGCCGGTCTATATTGTGGCCGGTTTCGCCAAGGGAGGTGCACGGATTGTCGGGCGGCCGGACATGAAATGGAAGTCGGTGGCCGACCTGAAAGGTAAAAAGGTCGGGGTGGCCCGTGGTGGTGCCCAGGAGCTTGTGCTTCTGGCGGAACTGGGCAAGCACAAGCTTACCTATGCCGACAAGCCCGGCAAGGACGTGCAGCTTATCTATTTGGCCTATGCCGACCTGAATCAGGCGTTAATGGCAAAAAACATCGACGCCATGTGCCAGTCGGAACCGCAGTCTTCGCAGGCGATCAGCAAAGGATTCGGAGTTGAGATAATCAAACCCTACGATACTCCCATCGGCGAGCCGGTACGGACGCTGTTAATGACCGAGGAGCTGTACAACAAAAAGCGGGATGTGGCCGAGCGCTTCATGAAATGCTTTGTCGAGGCGACCAAGTTGTTCATCGACAATCCCGCCCTGGCCGAGAAATACGTGCGAGAAACAATGTTCAAAAATCAGCTCAGTTCACAGGACTACAAGGACGCCATAGAAAATTCCCCTTTCACCTATAACGTGACGGTGAAGGAAGTACAGGTTTCTACCGACATGATGGTCAAATACGGCATCGGCAAGCTTGCCAAACCGCCGGCGGCAAAGGATTATGTAAAACTGGAACTGCTGGGAAAGGCCAAGAAGTCGTTGAAAATAAAGTGACGGACAAAAACGGCCGCCTGAAAAACGGCATGGCAATTTTTAAACGGACCCTGCAAGGAACCATTGTCCCGGTCGTGCTGCTCATTGTCTGGGAAGCGCTTACGCAGAGCGGGTTCATCAATCCCCAGATATTGCCGGCTCCCTCGCAGGTGCTGCTGAAGTGGATTGCCTATCTGAAACCGCTTGAGCCGTATGATCCCGCCAATATGAGCTACCTGGCCTGGCTTTTCTCCGGGGAACTTCCCCATGATGCCCTGGCCAGCATCATCAGGGTGGTGGGCGGCTTTGGCATCGGCGCGGGCCTGGCCCTGCCGCTTGGGCTGCTGATGGGTGGCAGCGCCCGGTTCTACCAACTCATGAATCCCCTGGTTCAATTACTGCGGCCTATTCCACCCATTGCCTACATCCCCCTTGCCATTCTCTGGTTTGGTCTCGGGAATCCCCCGGCCTTCTTCCTGATCAGCCTCGGAGCGTTTTTCCCAGTTTTGATGAATACTATCTCCGGCGTGCGCACTGTAGATGAAATTTATATTCGTGCCGCCCGCAATCTGGGAGCAAGCGGAGCAACGCTTTTTCTGAGGGTCATCCTGCCCGCCGCTACCCCCCACATCTTGACCGGACTGCGCGTCGGCATCGGCGTGGCGTTCATCGTCGTCATTGTGGCAGAGATGATCGCCGTCAATAACGGCCTCGGTTTTCGCATTCTGGAGGCGCGTGAGTTCATGTGGTCGGACAAGATTATTGCCGGCATGATCACCATCGGCCTACTCGGACTGGCCATAGACACCGGCATGGATCGCATTAATCGTTACCTCCTGCGCTGGCACCGGGGAATGGATCAGTGACGGCATCATGAATGACCTCGGTTCACCCCAGCTTCAAATTGAAGGCGTCAGCAAGGTTTTCGGTTCTGGCGGCACCGAAGTTGTCGCGCTGAATGATATAAATCTCTCCATCACGGCGGGTGAATTCGTCTGTCTCCTCGGGCCTTCAGGCTGCGGCAAATCGACGCTTCTGAACGCCATCGCCGGTTTTTCACTGCCCACGTGCGGAAGAGTTGTTGCCAACGGCGCGGAAGTAGCCGTCCCGGGGCCTGATCGGGCCATGGTTTTTCAGGAGTATGCCCTCTTTCCCTGGATGACGGTGGCGGCTAATATCTCCTTCGGTCTGGAAATCAAAAAAATCCCCAAAGCCGAGATTATTGAAAAAGTCTCAACCCTGCTCGAAAAACTTCAGATTAAGGAATTCAGCGACCGCTTCCCCAAAGATCTCTCCGGCGGCATGCGGCAACGGGTGGCAATAGCCCGGGCGCTGGCCCTCGATTCGCCGATTCTGCTGATGGACGAGCCGTTTGGCGCGCTGGACGCTCTTACGCGCAGATCTCTTCAGGAAGAGCTGCTCCGCATCTGGATGGAATTCAAAAAAACCATCGTTTTTGTAACCCACAGCATCGAGGAATCAATCTACCTTGCCGACCGGATTGTGGTCATGACGTTTCGCCCCGGCACCATCAAACAGGTGGTGCCGATTGATCTGCCACGGCCGCGCGATGTGGCATCAAGCCGTTTCATCACTATTCAAAAGCAATTATCGCAGATGGTCATGGAAGAGCAGATGCGTTTTCAAAAGGATGAAGCGGAACATCTGCGTGTTTGATGAAACTTGAAATGGCATTTGCAAGCCTCATTAGGGATTGACGGCTTGACCGACATCAAGCCATTCGGCGAGCATCAAGGCATGTTCTGTTTCTAGATGAGACGTGGAATAAAGATAAATCCCGGATGCGGAAGTTGAAGTCATGACAATATCATCATAGCCCGTCGTTTGGGCCATTAGCGCCAGGTATTCAAGGACCTTATCATAGGCGAGGTTGAATGGCGGTAGCGTAAAAATGTCCAGCGGTACGGGCCGCTGGTATGCACAGGCATTTTGGCGGACCGTTTCCGCAATGAGCTGCAAGGGGCCTTCACGCTTACGGAGCAGGATCTGCGCATATGCCTCGGTCATATAATAGGAGGAGTAATGACATGGAGACCCTGCGCCGGAAAGTTTCTGCAGATCCTCACTTTCTTGAACCAAACGGGCGAGAATTACCGTAATATCTTCACCTGTCCCATCCGCATCCAGAAACATAAGGTGTTCATCATTCAATAAACTCAATATCTCGGCTTCGGAAATGAGCTCTGCGGCGGCGCTCCTTTCCCGGATCACCGCCGACACCCTTGCCGCTACGGCATCCCTAAGCCCCGTCCGGTCCTCTTTGCCTGCCCTTTCCATGATTGCCGGCGCTTTCATGCCGGCGGCTCCAAGTTGCGTTTGCTCAACGCTGCCGAGACGCTATCCATGCCGAATTTTCGGTAGGTTCCGTGGGTCGGCGCTCCCGTTGCCTTGTCCCAGCCCAGCTCTTCGTAAAACATGTCCAGGGCAACCTGGACATCATTTCTATCCAGATGGGTGGCGCCTTTTGTAAAAGGAGGCTTGTCCGATTTGTCCGTAAAGACCCATTCGGGAATCTTGTCATGATGGAGACGCATCTCCTTGGTTCCCATGCCGCGGATCGTCAGCGCCCGATGGAGGAGCAAGATGCGCTCCCCAACCTTGTCCAGCTCCTCCCGGTCCTTATTGTCTCCCGTTGCCAGTTTGTAGAGCATCGATTCAATGGAGTCATCGCCCCGGTAGCCGCGTTCCCGGATCGGAGAGGCCACCCATGGCCCCATCCAGTTGCACAGGGAAAGCGAATCATGGAGCTCCTTGCGCAGGAGCGACCATTTGGCCATTCGCGCCTTGGATCGGTGCATGGGCTTGTAGTCTCCCAGGCCGTCAACGGCTTCGGGAGCCTCCCAGATCTCGGCGGCCAGTTTTTTCTGCAGCGGCAGCGGCAGTCCGTTCCGCAGGAAATTGGTATGGGAGTGGCACTGGGAGTCGCGGTTGTACATCAGGTTGATGAGCAAACCGCATTGGCCTGCCTCTTCCGAGGCATGGTGTTTGGGATGACCCATTTTCCAGTAAGCGAGGTCCTTGTCTTTTCCCCACTCCGTCTCGGAGAGGCCCCAGCGCTCCAGCATATAGCCCGTGCCCAGGCCCAGGACCGTGCCAAGCTCTCCCTCTTTCATGGCGATCCGCGGCAATAGTTCGAACAGGAATGTCGGGTCTCCCTTTTCATATTTGCTCCAGGAATAACTCTTGAACTCCCGGGTGCCCAGTTTCTTTTCAATCACCCCGCTATAGTAGAGCTTGATGAAATCGCGCTGCAGTTGGCCGTAATTACACCAGACGCCAAGGTCATCGGCCAGGTGCATGCCGACCATGCAGGCCTCCAGGGCGGTCATTCCCTTCGGGCCGTCGGTAAATTCCTTGAAAAAAGAGCGGCCGAAGAGGAAGCCCACGCAGGTATTCTGCCCCACGGCGGGGATGCCGTATTTCGCGGCGACGGCGGGGACTTTCAGCATCGTGTGGCAGCGGATGGGGCAACTCGTGCAACCGCTTCCCCGGACTGTGTGCTTCCAGGCATTGTCGCCCAGGAAAAAGGCGGCCATATTCGACCGGTAGGCAATCCGGTTCGTTTCCCGGGGGGCGCAGGTCCCCGTGTCCACCAGATGCCCGGCGGCTCCCCACCGCTTTCCCCGGGAGGCATTCCAACGGGTTGTCGGATCGTAGAACTCCGCCCAGGGCTGGGGAGAGTTGGGGACGACGTGCTGATTATTACCCCCCAGCAGGGAGAGGTGATATTTGATCAGCTTTTCCCAGTCCTCTTTTTTGCCGGCGATCCGGATGCTGCCCGTGCCCCGCACGCCGATGGCCTTGAGGTTCTTGGACCCCATCACCGATCCGATGCCGCCTGCTGAGTGGGAGACGGCATTCATGACGACGGACATGGGCACCAGGTTTTCACCTGCCTGACCAATCGCGGCCACCACCGCATCCGGACCCATGATTTCGGAGATGGCCGCCGTGGCTCCGCGAATGCCCTGTCCCCAGATTCTGCGGGCATCGTGGATCTCGACTTTTTGATCCACAATCATGAGCCATACGGGACGAGCCGCCTTCCCTTGAATGACGATGGCGTCGTAGCCGGCATATTTTAGTTTGGCGGCAAACTGTCCGCCCATGTGTCCGGACGCCACGAGCGGTATGGGCCAACAGGTGGGCCAGAGGGTCGTGATGGCCGTCCGTCCGTTGCAGGGAGCGCCCGTTCCCGCCAGCGGTCCCACGGCAAAAATAATCCTGTTTTCGGGATCGTATGGTTTTGTCCCTGCCGGGACTTCATCCCACATTACCTTGTAGCCGATTCCCGTGCCGCCCAGATACGCCTTATATTGCTCGATTGTGTCCTCCGTCCAGCTCCTGCCGGTTGACAGATCGACGCGCAGGACCTTACCGGCCCAGCCTCCATAACCGCTCATTTACATTTCCTTTTCATATCGTGCTGGTTTCCTCTCCTTTCATCCCCCGGCCCTGTTCTTCATATCCTGTGATCATCGCTTTCGTATGGGAAAAAAAGGTCTCCCCAAGGGTTGCCATGTAGAGATGAGCGATGAGGTACAGGACTAACAAATAGGTGAATGTCACATGCATCGCGCCAAGGATCCCGCTCAGGTTGACCGACAGGAGATAATCCCGCAAAGGAGGAATGTCCATGAAGAACAAACCCGTAACTGCCTGTGCCGGGAGGAAAATAAACATAACGGCATCATAGGCGATCTTTTGCATGGGATTGTACTTGTCGGCGGCGGACGGCTTGAACGGGTTTTCTCCCCCGGCGAATATGGAATAAAGGTAAAATCTTGCCTGCACGAATATGCCCTTGAGATCCTTCCTTTTGATACCATAGTGGCGTTTCAAACTTCCACTTGATATATTATAGATAAGCCAGAAGAGAATCAAGATGATCATCACCACACCCATCGACTTATGCCACAGCAGCACCGGATCATGAGGTTTAAGAGCCGCGATGCCGTGCAGCCGCAGATACAGTCCGGTTACGAAGAGCATGATAACTATAAAGGCGTTTAGCCAATGCCATATCCTCAGCGGCAGCGGGTGGAGATAAATTCGTTTCATCGTTTCACGACCTTTCGCAAGACCGCATGGACCAGTACGGAGCCGATCGCCAGCGGGACAAGGATGGCGCCGGCCATGTCGATCCATTTGAAACCGATCCCGTCCGCAACGGCTGATCGCCCTCCTCTCAACGCCCCCCGGATCATCGCGCTTATCTGCCTGACGTTCTGCGCCTGACCGGGGAGGTGGCATTCCTGGCAGCTAAGCGATCGTTGCGGGGGAAGTATAGCAGGGTTTGGATTGCGATATGCGGTCCTTCCGGTCAAATCATACCAGGATACATAACTCAAGGACCCGGCTGGGCATGCCTCCACGCATTTCGGCTTTCCATGGCAGAGATGGCACTTGGTCGCCTTCCGGCTGTCCGGATCGTAGGAGATCATCTCCCAGGGGCAGGCCCGCAGGCATATTTTGCAGCCCGTGCACTTTTCCTGGTCAACAATGCGGGTATTATTTGCGGGTGATAAAATAATCGCGTTTTCGGGGCAGATGTTGGCGCAGGGCACGGGATGGGGGCATTGCTTGCACAGGTCCTGCACGATCAGGCCATCCCCAAGGTTGCCGTGCCCTTCGCGCCAGGTCGCGGCACCCAGTGGACCAAAATTCAGATTTCGGTCCACCTTGATTCGTGAAAGTGAAGGCGATGCTTTACCGTCATTGAATTCCGTGCAGGCTAATTCGCACCGACCGCATCCCACGCATAAAACAGGATCGGCGATGACCATGCCCTGGGCTTTCTCCATAATGATGAGGGGTCTGTCCGTTCCCTGGGCAAACACGGTTCCCATGTTGGACAGGCCGATGATCGAAGCCCCGCCCCAGATCAAGGTCTGCCTGCGTGTACACGGGAGGCTTAAACTGGGCTTCCCAGCTTCCGGTTTGCAGATCTCCTCCGGGACACGGTCGGTTTTCATGGTTTCTTATTCCCCTTATTCACATACTTGGGGTCAGTGTTTATGATCACTGGGCCGGATCCGGCTTCATAATAACAACGAGGAGGATCAGTAAAAATCAACAAAATAGCATATTTTTATGCACACTTTAGAATTTGATAGCACAAAATAAATGTGTTGACAAAGCAATTAACATAGTAGAGGCATTGTCGTCACTATAGCCCTTCCGGGCAAATCCACAACGCAAAGAACGCCAGCACTATGAAGAAAAATATACGCCTGCAATTGGTTATCGTAAAATATTTATATTTATACTTTCTTCTACCCCGCCAACGGCTAATGCGGAGATGATCTCAAGGGCTTTTGAAGCGGGATGGGCAGGGGCTGTAATTAAAACCTTAATAAACGAACCCGTCAAGAACCTCGGCAATCGGTTTGCCAGCAACAAGATTAAGAATCAAATCATTGCTTTTGAAAAAATTGAATGGGTGAGCTGAATTTTTCCTGTCCCCATGGTGTGTCATCACCGCTTTGATTGCAAGAACCAGGTGAATCATTTTTCTTATCATCCCGGACTGTGTGTGATAGGATAGATAAAAAAGCAGTACGACGGTCTGTCTCCAATGAGCCTCGACTCCAGCAATCTCCTTTACGAAGTCAATGACAAAACGCCCCTGTGGCTGGCCCTGATCATGGGGATACAGCATGTGATGCTCATCTACAGTGAGATCTCGCTGCTGCCGGTGATAATCGGCAGACACGCCGGCGCGCCCATGGAGCACATTCTTTTTGCCTCTTGCGCCGCCGGGGTCGCCTCCGGCATCACTACCCTGATCCAGGTATTGCGGTTTGGCCGGTTCGGCGCCGGTTATACTTTATTTATGGGCAGTTCAGCTGCCTATCTGGCCGGCAGCATAGCAACCGTCAAAGCCGGCGGATTTCCCCTACTGGCCACGCTGAGCATCCTGGTGGCCCCCATCGAGATCCTGATGGCTTATTTCCTGCGCCATTTACGTCATATTATCACGCCCACCGTTGGTGGCGCGATCCTCCTCCTCGTCGTCCTGAGCCTGGTACCGGTGAGCATCAATGAATGGGTGGGCGAAAAGGGGCAGAATTTTTATAATTCCTGGGAAAACCTGCTCACCGGGCTCGCGGCCGTGAGCATCCTTCTGGGACTGTCCCTCTTCGGCAACAGATTCCTGAGGCTCTGGTGCCCCCTGATCGGCATGGCTGGCGGCCTCTTCACCGCCTGGATACTCGGGCAGTTTCAATTCCACGCTCTCCTGGCCCACCCCTGGCTGGGGGCATTCCCCGGCACCTGGCCGGGCTTGACCTTTGATCTGAATATCGATTATGTCCCATTATTCGCGGCCTTGGCCGTCCTTACCGTCATCAACGGTGTTCAGGCCATCGGCAACAGTATGGCCGTACAGAAAGTATCCCATCGCGAACCCCGCCCCATCAATTACAACGTTATCCAGGGAACCATGTATGGCGATGCCTTGGGGAATGTAATCAGCGGTTTTGCGGGGACCATACCCAACGAGACCTACTCGGAAAACATTTCCGTGCAAAAAATCACTGGCGTGGCCAGCCGCACCGTCGGAGTCTGCGGTGCGATCATGCTTATTGCCCTTCCTTTTTCCCCGAAGATGAGCATGGCCCTGGTCAACCTGCCTTCTCCCGTCTTCGGCGGCTTCCTTATGGGATTGGCGGCCATGATGCTGCCGTCTGGGCTGGAGCTGATATTTTCCCGGGGCATCACCCATCGCTCGGGCCTGCTCCTCGGCATTTCCTTATGCGTCGGTATAGCCGCCGAGTCGGGCCATTTCTTTCCCGATCTTTTCCCACTTTCTCTGAGAGTGTTTTTAGATAGCGGTGTCGCCGCCGGAGGGCTGGCAGCGGTTATCCTGAGCCTGCTCTTTTACCTGACGGAAAGGCGCGGTTATACGACCAGTGTTCCCGCCGGGCTGGACAATCTGCCGGTTTTGGCAGATCATATTTCCCAGGTGGGCAACAAGCTCGATCTCCCGCAGGAACAGATCCAGCGCCTCCAGTTGGCCTGTGAGGAAATCTTTGTCCACATTACCGGTCCGGGAGGAGGGGAAGGAGAGAATGCCCTGGCGCTGCGGATTAATCTTTACGAAGGAGAGCTGCGGGTGGAAATGATTTATGGGAAGCGTCTGGCCAACCTGAAGGATGTGAAGATGCCAGAAAACCTCATGGCCGCCGACGAAGCGGAGTTGGAGCGGCTGGGATTGGCCTTGTTCAGGAACGTCGTCCACGACCTTCACCAGGCGGTTATCTCCAGGACGACTTATATTTGGTTCAAGATGGAATAGAGTGTCGTTCCGTCCCTAAATCAAAGCGCTATCTGCGTTGGCTTCGTCATCGGCTCCTCGACGTATTTCCATATACGCCTACGCCGCCTCTTCCTTGCCGCCTTGATTTCATCTTTGATTTAGAAACGGAATCAGGGCGAACTAGAATCGCTTCCTTTTCTTTGTTGCAAAGGAAAAATCTCTGGATTTAGAAAATCCCTTGTTTCCCTTTTCCTTATTGTATTTTCGATCGGCATACTCGATATGAACCCGGCGGCCTTTGAACCCCACTTTTTTAAATGCCGCAATCAGAGGAGCTGCCTGCCCCGCATCGGTTTCAAAGAAAGAGCAGCTTTTCATGACATCTACATTAATAATACGAAGATCCGCAATTTTTGATGTTTCCACGAGGTATGTTTTAATGCTTTTCGGCGTGAATCTCTCCATCAGCCCCATGTTGACAAACAGACGGGCGACGCCGGAGCTTCCTTCTCTTTTCTTCAATTCAACGTTGATGTCGGGGGCATCCCGGTAATAGCTTAAAAAGCGGTTAAACTCGGCTGAGACAAAGCGCTGGATTATTTCTTCCTTGCCGATTCCTTGCAGTTGTCCATAGATCGCCGGTAAAAAGGCTTCAATTTCCTGATGCTGAATCTCGGTGTTTTTCATCTTGTCGACGAGGTGATAGAGTTGCTTTTCACAGACTTCACCGCCCGTAGGAATTTTTACGGCTGCGAATTTCTTTCCTATCTGTTTTTCAATCTGCCTGATCTTGAAAATTTCCTTCAAATTGACAATAACAATGGAAATACCTGATTTGCCGGCCCTGCCCGTGCGTCCGCTCCGGTGGGTATAGTATTCAATATCGTCGGGGAGGTTATAGTTGATGATATGGGTTAAATCCGTCACATCTATTCCTCTGGCCGCAACATCGGTTGCCACGAGCATTTGCAGATTTCTGCTTCTGAATCGGTTCATGACGCTGTCCCGCTGGGGCTGAGAGAGATCGCCGTGCAGGGAGTCGGCGTTATAGCCGTCTTTGATGAGGGCATCGGCAATTTCCTGGGTTTCAATTTTTGTCCGGCAAAAAATGATCGCATATATATCGGGATAATAATCGGCGATTCTTTTCAAGGCGATATATCGGTCCTTGGCATGGACGACATAGTACTGATGGTGAACATTTTCCGCCCCCGTATTTTTGGCCCCAACGGTAATAGCCACGGGATTTTTCATGTAGCTCTGGGCGATACCTTCAATTTCCTTGGCCATGGTTGCTGAAAACAGCAAAACCCTTTTACTGGCTGGAGTTCCGGACAATATGGCGTTCAAATCTTCCTTAAATCCCATGTTCAGCATTTCATCCGCCTCATCCAGGACCAGCCAACTGATGGCGGAAACATCAACCTTTCTCCGCTTCAGCATATCAAGCATTCTGCCGGGGGTGGCCACAACTATCTGTGCGCCCGCGGCAATCTGCCTTATCTGGGTCAAAATACTGGCGCCCCCATAGATGGGCACAATATTCAAACCTTCCATATGTTTGGCAAAGTTGCTTAAATCATCGGTGATCTGCATACAAAGTTCCCGGGTGGGGGCCAGGATCAGGGCCTGCGTTTTCGATGAAGATGGATCTACTTTTTGAATGATGGGTATGCCGAAGGCGGCTGTCTTACCTGTTCCCGTATGAGCCAGGGCGACGAGGTCCCTTGTCTCATGTAGTAGAAAAGGGATTACCTCTTCCTGGACGGGCATCGGAGTTTCGAACCCCATTTCCGTGATGGCCTTTAAAATTCTTTTGTCGATGCGTAACTCTTTGAATGTCATTGCTTTTTAAATCCGATCATTTATTGGTTTCAGGAGAGTGCAGTAACGATAATGCAGGAGTCAACCCGGATACTACGGGGGTGCACAGGACAGATATATGGACTCACCAAGTTCTTCCTCATACACTTAGTCAACGGGGAAAGCAAATCTTTATCCATATTCGCCTGGCAACAATGCCCGAGGTGGGCACAACGAAGTATGAAAATTCCCCCATCCCCCCTTTGCCAAAGGGGGGATGGGGGAATTTTCATATAAAACGGAAGGTCTTTTGTCTTGACGGGCAACCGCAATATTTCCTATACTCGGCCCAGAAATGGGAGAGCATGACCATGGGAGGAGATAATCTTGCGGATAAAGCGCTGCGTTTGCCAAAACTGGTCGAGTCCGATCCGCGGGGTCCGCAACTACTTCACATCCTGACCGCTAACACGCAGCCTTTGTGGCAGAAGAGTGAGCTTGACGTACCCGTGGCCAGGATGAATGTCGAACTGACGGAGGCCTTGCGAAAAGCAGACGTTGCCGGACAATTGATCCGTGGCCTGGAGAGTGCGGAACGAACACTCGCGTCTGAGGAGCGAGGCCTGCGAATGGCAGACAGGCAAAGCGGTGTGACGCGGGGGGTACGCGTCTCCCGGTTGCTTCTCCTGGCAAACGACGGAGCCGAGCGCTTTTACCGGAACGTTGAGGTAATGCTCCACCGTCACGGGCCCCGGGTTTTGGCGGTCCTTCTTGAAATGGATGCCGGCGGGTTAGGAGAACTGCTGTTCGGTCCCGGCAGCATTGCCCGCCTGGTGATGTTGGAGCACAAGCAGGCCGTTGGTTCGGTACTCCTGGCGATGGCTGGGGATATATGTCAAGCACCACCTGCCGGTTAAGCCCTAAACATCAAGGATATACTTATGAATGGAAATAACCGCTCAAACATAAAACCCGGCGCCCATGTCAAGATCGTCCAGAAGCAGGATCAACCAAGCGGGAAACTGTCTGAAGGGATCGTCAAGGATATTCTCACAAAATCACCCACTCACCCCCACGGGATCAAGGTGCGTCTGCAAAGCGGCATCGTCGGCAGGGTCAAAGAAATTATGGATACCTGAAAATTGAAGATATATGTCGACGCGGACGGATTTCCCAGTGCCGTCAAAGGGCTCCTGATCAGAGCCGCCATACGCCTCCACGTGCCCCTGGTTTTTGTGGCCAATAAAAAGTTGAAATACGAATCCTCGGTCATTATTTCCAGCATCATCGTCCCCGAAGGACCTGATATTGCCGATGACCGCATTGTTGAGCTGGCACAGCCGGGAGACCTGGTGATTACGGCCGATATCCCCCTTGCCGACCGGGTGGTTGCCAAGGGGGCCTTTGCCCTTGACTATCGGGGCAAGCTCTATACGGAAGACAACATCAAGGACCGGCTCGCATTGCGCGACCTGCTGTATGAACTGAGAGACGGTGGCGTGGTGACGGGCGGTCCATCAACATTCAGTAAAAAGGACTGTCATGCCTTCGTCAACCAACTGGATAGCTTTTTGGTGAGACAGTTGAAAAACGAGACCGCTCAAAAGTGACGTGCTCGCAAAAAGTTGGTTCCTGCCGCCATTGATCATTAAATTCCGCAGTCCTCGCAGCAAAATTATCATGATCCTATGAACTGGCAGCGTAAAGCGATCAAGAAAACTTGACACGGACGGTATTACTAAGTAATATATCGCCACCGCCCAGAGGAGTTTATCAATGAAAAAGAAAGAAGGAATCATCACCTTCAAGGTAAATGGTGACATGCTAGAGGTAATCAAGAACATACCCAACCGCTCAGAGTTCATCCGGGCGGCGATCATGACCGCCCTCGAGAGCGCCTGTCCCCTTTGCAACGGGACAGGTCTTCTGACGCCAAAGCAAAAGGAGCACTGGCAGAGCTTTGCTCGGCACCACGCCGTCAAGCGCTGTGAGGATTGCGATGAGCTCTTCATCGAGTGCGCCAAGGCAGATTAGGGGTGAATATGAAAAAAAATCTGGTCTTTTTAATGATCTTGTTTCCCGTGCTGGCTTTTTCCCAACTGGCCTGGGGACAAGGGGAAAAAGCAAAAATTCCCGTATTTGTGAGCATTCTTCCCCAGGCCTATTTTCTCGAACGCATCGGCGGGTCTTATGTGGATGTCGAGGTTCTCATCGGGGCCGGGCAGTCGCCTCACAGCTACGAGCCGACGCCGAAACAGATGGCAAAACTCGCCACGGCCAAGGCCTTTTTCAGCATTGGCGTGCCCGTGGAAAAGAGCGTTTTGAGAAAAATCAGGCAGTCCCATAAGCAGCTCATAATCGTGGAGACCCAGCAGGGGACCACTTACCGCTATCTCGCCGGCCATGATCACGAACACGGCGAATTACATGGGAAAGACCATAAGCCAGAGGGGAAAAAAGAGCCGGACCCCCATATCTGGATGGCGCCGAAGCTCGTCAAGATCCAGGCCCGGAATATTTATGAGGCCCTGAACCGAATGGACCCCGCTCACAAACAGGAATATGCGACAAATCTGCGTGCCTTCGATGCGGATCTGGAGCGGGTGGATGCCAGGATTTCCCGTGCTCTCGCCCCGTTCAAGGGGAGGAAAATGTATGTCTTTCACCCATCCTTCGGATACTTTGCCGACGCCTACGGGCTTATTCAGGTCCCCATCGAAATCGAAGGCAAGGAGCCCGGGGCCAGGCAATTGACCAAGCTCATCGACCAGGCAAAGAAAGACAGGGTTAAGGTCATGTTTGTACAACCGCAGTTCTCGGCAAGAAGCGCCGAGGCGGTGGCGAAGGCTATCGGGGGCGTCGTGGTTCCCATCGATCCCCTGGCCAGGGACTACCTGGCCAATCTTGACCGCATTGCCGCCGCTGTGGAGGGGGGGCTCCGTTAAAAAAGATGACGAACAATCCCCTTGTTTCCTTTCAGAATGTCACCTTTTCCTATGACGGGGCGCCCGTTCTGGATGATGTAAGTTTTACGGTTCAGGAACGGACCTTCATCTCCATTGTCGGTCCCAATGCCGGTGGGAAGACGACGCTGCTGAAGCTCATGCTGGGGCTTCTCAAACCTTCCCGTGGAGCCATTGAGATCTTCGGACACTCCCCCGAAAAGGCGCGCCCCCGGATCGGCTATATGCCCCAATACGTTCAGTTCGATCCAAATTTTCCCGTGACCGTTTTAGACGTCGTCCTCATGGGCCGTCTCGGTAACGGCGTGCGTTTCGGTCCCTATGGGAAAACCGACAAGGCGATTGCCATGGAGGCCCTGGCCAAGCTGGAGATGGGCAAGGTAAGGAATCGTCCCTTCATGGCCCTGTCCGGAGGGCAACGCCAGCGGGTACTCATTGCCCGCGCCCTGACTGCGGAACCGGAGCTGCTCCTGTTGGACGAACCGACATCCAATGTTGACATGGCAGTGGAAACGGAGCTTTTCGAACTCCTCAATACCATGAGCAAAACCATCACCGTTGTCGTTGTCAGTCATGACCTGGGATTTGTTTCCCAATATGTGCAGAGTGTGATCTGTGTTAATCGCCGGGTGATGATGCATCCCACGACCGCCGTTACGGGCGAAGTGATCAGCGCCCTCTACGGATCTGATGTCCGCATGGTGCGGCACGATCACGGTATTTAAAGGAGATAGGGGATGAAATGAGTGCCTTTCTTGCGGATCTGCCACGGTATCCTTTTCTCCAATACGCCCTCCTTACGGGTTTGCTTGTGAGCGTCGCCTGCGGGATCATCGGCAGCTATGTTGTCACCAAGCGCATCACCTACATTGCCGGGAGTATCGCCCATACCGTCCTGGGCGGTCTCGGCGCCGCCCGCTATTGTCAGACGGTCTATCACTGGGAGTGGTTTCATCCCCTCTACGGTGCGGTCCTTGCCGCCCTCGTCTCGGCGGTGATCATCGGCGTGGTGAGTATGCGGGCGCGGCAGCGGGAGGATACGGTAATCGGTTCCCTCTGGGCCGTCGGCATGGCCGCCGGCATCCTCTTCATCTACAAAACTCCCGGCTACAACGAAGACCTCATGAGCTATCTCTTCGGAAGCATCCTCATGGTTTCCCCCCAGGATCTCTGGATGATCGCCGGTCTCGATATCCTGGTCGTGATCGTTGGCGTCCTCTTCTACAACCAGTTCCTTGCCCTGTGTTTCGATGAGGAATTCGCCCGCCTCCGGGGCGTACATGTAGAATTTTACTACCTGTTGCTCCTCTGCCTCACAGCCCTGACGGTAGTCCTTCTCGTCACCGTCGTCGGTATCGTCATGGTCATCGCCCTCCTCACTCTGCCCGCCGCCGTGGCCGGCGAACTGACGAAAAAATTATGGCACATGATGGCCCTCTCCACGGTGCTAACCGCCCTTTTTACCACGGCCGGCTTGGCGGTGAGCTATGGCCCGGACCTTCCCGCCGGGGCAACCACCATTATCATCGCCGGGATCACTTATCTCCTTGTGATCTTAGGGTTAAGGATCTTCAGAGTACGGCGTTAGGGTCTCTACTCAGTTTCCGCTTCCAGGAAGGTGAGGAGAGACCGGCTGAAGGTCTCGGGATACTGATACATGTTGGCATGACCGCCAGGCAGCCTGATCAGCCAGGAACGGGGAATTCGCGATGCCATCACCAAGGAATTGGCAGGAGGGACAACGACGTCTTCCGTGCCGGTGATGACGAGAGTAGATTGTGTGATCTCGCCTATCCTGCCGCATGTCCCCTTCCACGCGCCCATAGCCTGGCTCTGGCGGGTGATGCTGTCGCGGGACACAGGGGCTTTGGGCCTGGGCAGGCCTTTAAGAAAATCCGGATGATCTTGGAGCCACTTTTCCGGATAGAGGACCCGGACGAGACGCTGCGACCTTTCGGCAGGGGTACCCGAGAGGCTCGTAAGCGATTCGGTCACCTCCGGTGCTGCCGGGACGACCTCTTTGCTTCGCCAACCGCAGTTTCCCCCATAAAGGATCAGCTTCCCCACCCGGTCCGGGTGCCGCAGGGTAGCCTCCGTCGCGATGAAGGCCCCCATGGACCAGCCTAAGACATGGGCCTTTTTTATCTTCAGGGCGTCCATGAGGCCGATGGTATCCTCGGCAAAAAGCTCGATGGTGAAGGGTTTATCCGAGGCCGTCGTTTTGCCGATGCCCCGGTTATCGAAGACAATGACCCGGTAACGGGATGACAGCTCTCTGAGCACTACGGGATCCCACATGTCCATGGTCGCG
>JANXZC010000089.1 GCA_025355725.1 Syntrophus sp. (in: bacteria) | reverse complement strand
TGATATAAGCTGGCTCATAGCGTCACCTCGTGCGTTGATGGACTTTTGTTGGGGAACAAAACCCATATATCACGCTTTGTGACGCTACAATACTAATAATTACAATATATTACAAGTTTTTCGCCCCTGCGAAAGTTGAGTTATTATGCAAAGCGCCAAGACCAAAGGGGCTCAAAGCTTCTGAAAAATGCCCTCTCCGTCTTTTGACGATACGAAAACTTCCCTTTTCACATTGCCGACAGACTTACCAACAAGGCTACGCCGCCGAGCTCCGCAGAAAAGCGCGGCGACGCCTTGTTGATAAGTCCTGATTCCTGATTTTTCCACTTTCACCATCTTCACGTTTATGACCTCCGATTTGTCAGGGGGGCTGTTAGTCATTCGCCCCCCTTCACCGTGTATCACACCCCTTATTCGCCATAATCCATACATACCAGCACCAGCACCGCCGATCACAGCGACGCCGCCGGTCGCGCCACGGGCGCCGCTTGCGTCGCTGTTTTATGTTGACTTCTTTTCTCAATCATATATGATTCTTCTAAGTTGGGGCTAAACATGAGCCAACTTAATAAAAATAAGGCAAGATTAAGTCATTTTCTTAATCTTGCCATTACGTCAACAATTTTAATTTTAAAGGTTATTTCTATCTCTCCAGATTCATTAAATTTAACCTTTGGGGCCTCATATCCGCAGTGTCCCCTGTTCGAATCAGGGCACCGCCACCAATAGATTCCAACAAGCTCGGCATACAGCCGGGCTTTTCTTATCATTGTTGACCGATATGCAAACTTTTTGCGGGTTCATCATGATTCCATGAGCAAAGAATTTTCTCCGGGTTTCTTTTTTCGTAATCCCCATATTCAGACTCTCTTGGGGAGAAGCAAATTTCGCCTCAGGGAAGAAGAGACGCTGCGGCAATCGTCAGCGCCGGTCATCCTTGACGGCGGCAATGGCGCTCGCCTCCTTGGTTATCACTCAAGGCAACCGGGAGATACCAGCCGCGGCCTGATCGCCCTTATTCATGGCTGGGAGGGGAGTGCCGATTCTACATATATTCTCTCCACTGCGTGTTTTTTTTTCCAGAGGGGTTTTGATATTTTCAGGCTCAATCTTCGGGATCATGGAGAATCGCATCACCTGAATGAGGGGCTTTTCCACGGCGCCCTGATTCTTGAAACCTTCACCGCCATGCAGCACATAGGTAGTTTATGCAGGCAGGGCCATGTCTATATCGTCGGCTTTTCCCTGGGCGCAAATTACGCCCTCCGTATTGCCCTGAAACATACCCGTGAAGACATCATTCCATCCTTGTCCCATGTCTTCGCCGTCAGTCCGGCCCTTGATCCTTACAAGTCAACATTAGCGATCGATCAGGGTCTCGCGATTTATCGCCGGTACTTTCTGAAGAAATGGAAGCGATCCCTGATCAAGAAAGAGATGCTTTTCCCAGATCTTTACGATTTCCGAACCATGATGAAAATCAGTACTTGTATGGAACTTACCGAGGCTATCATGCCCTATTATCCCGATTTCAGCGACTATCGTCAATATTTCAGCCATTATACCCTCACGGATGATGCCTTTGACCGTTTATCCATTCCCACCACGATCATTATTTCTCAGGACGATCCCGTCGTCCCCATTGAGGACTTCCATGATCTGAAACATCAACAGAATCTTCATCTTTCTGTACAGCGGCATGGAGGTCACTGCGGTTTCATTGAGATGCCAAGCTTTTCCTGCTGGTATGAAAAAAAGATCTATGACACTATAAACGCCGAATGAATATGGATCCGAACCTTTTAAAGCAAAACTATCGACTGCCGTTCATGATCAGAAAAAGCCTTGCCCCCTATGCCGGTGACTTTTCCCGCAAGTGGCAAGACATGAGGCATAACAATCATGCCGGCCAGGCCAGCCAGCTGGCCGCCGGGGTACTGCTTCTTTTGTGTCATCGCGGGGGTCACATATCCGACCCGAGAGAACCGGGTGCGTGGGTGCTGCAATTGATAAAAAGATCTTCCCGGGTTAGTCAGGGAGGTGATATCAGTTGTCCGGGAGGCATGCTTCATCCCCTTATAGACTGGGCATTCAGTCTTTTTTTTATCAGAAGCGGTGTCCTGCCCTACTCACCCCTATCTTTCGGATCGACCCGTGCCTCGACCCCTTCGGTAAGCAACAATATAAACTCTTTATTTCTGGCCAATGCCCTCCGCGAATCATGGGAAGAGCTGCATTTGAATCCTTTGCATATATCGCTGCTGGGGTCCTTGCCAACTTATTCATTGCATCTTTTTCGAAGGACCATCTTTCCCCTCGTCGCCATCGTAAGGAAAGACTGGACCCCCAGTCCCAATCCGGAAGTGGACAAAATCATCGAAATTCCGCTAGCCAACTTCTTCAGGGAAGATTCTTATGGAAGGTATATGATCCAGGCTTCGGAAACACTGCCGACATCCGACCAGGGTCCATGGGAATTCCCTTGTCTGATTCATGAGGATGACGACGGCGAAGAAATACTATGGGGAGCTACCTTTTATATCATTATGAGCTTCCTGCGGATTGTTTTTGATTTTCATCTCCCCGATCTGCATTCACAAAGAATCAGAAATAAGACCCTGAATCCCGACTACCTTACAGGAAACCGCTAAATGCCGCCAACAATGCATTTTTACCCGGGATTAAAGGCCTTTGTGTTTGACTTCGATGGGACTGTTGCCAGCTTGACCATCGATTTCCCGGAAATGAGAAAGGCCGTTTTGGCTCAGCTCAAATGCTTTGGTATTTCCTGTGAAAGGCTTCGCGACCTTTATGTGCTGGAAATGATCTCCGCAGGAAAACAACTCATTGCCGATCGTTTCCCCGGACAGGAAAATACCTATTATCAGCAGGCAATCGCTCTGGTAAGGGATATCGAAATAAATGCCGCCCGGCGTGGTTCTCTCCTCCCTGGAACCAGGGAGATGTTGATCCATCTGCGGGCGCAAAGTCTCAAGACCGGCATCGTGACCAGGAACTGCCGGGACGCCGTAAATATTGTTTTCCCCGATATCCTCTCTTTTGTGGATATTGTTCTTACCCGTGACGAGACCCCCCTTGTCAAACCCGATCCGGATCACCTGATAAAGGTCCTGGAGGCATTCGCATTGCCGGCGGCAAAAGTAGCCATGGTAGGTGATCATGAGATGGACATGAAACTGGCGAAAGATGTAGGCGCCTATGCTATCGGTGTCCTTACCGGTCATGCAGGCGCGGCAGAACTCAGCGGCGCCGGAGCGGATATGATTGTCAATAAAGCATCGGATATCTTTTCTTTTTTCCCGAACGGAGACCTGTAAGACGTTGTTCCAGGGAACATCATTGACATGAACCGTCCACTATGATTAGGAGAAACACAAATAGGAGCTGACTAATGAATACAGAAGTATTTCGCGAATATGACGTACGTGGTCTTGTTGATAAAGATCTGACTCTCGATTTTGTTTATCATCTCGGCCGTGCGATTGGTACATATGCCCGTCGTCATGGTGTCAAGACCATGACCGTGGGCAGGGACTGTCGACTTAGCTCGGAAGGCTATGCCGAGACCATCGGCAGGGGCGTCAGCGACACTGGCATTTCTGTAATCGATATCGGCCTCTGCGCAACGCCGATGCTGTACTTTTCCATTCGTCATTTCCAGGTCGACGGCGGGATAATGGTGACGGGAAGCCATAATCCTCCCGCTTTTAATGGTTTTAAAATCTGTATCGGGCCGGATACGATTTACGGCGACGACATTCAGGAATTGCGCATGATTATGGAAAAAGGCAGCTATGATCCCGTCACCCGCGGAGATGTCAGCGCCGGAAACATCACCCTCACCTATCAGGATTATCTTGTCCGGAACGTGTTTATCCGTGAGGGATTGAACATAGTTGTGGATGCCGGCAACGGTACGGGAGGTCTGTTTGCCCTTCCCATTCTCCGCCGCTTGGGCTGTCTGATTACAGAACTCTACTGTGAACCTGATGGAAGTTTCCCCAACCATCATCCCGATCCGACCGTCCCCGAAAACCTAAAGGAGCTCATCTCGCTGGTAAAGGAAAAGAAGGCCGATGCGGGCATCGCCTTCGACGGAGACGCAGATCGACTCGGGATAATCACCGATCAGGGCAACATCCTTTGGGGCGACGAGATACTCTTACTTTTCTCGCGATCCATTCTCAAGAAAAATCCCGGCGCGGCAATCATCGGTGAAGTTAAGTGTTCCCAAACACTATATGATGATATCGAGAGGAACGGCGGCAGGGCAATTATGTGGAAAGCCGGCCATTCGCTGATCAAAGGTAAGATGAAGGAGGAACATGCGCTCCTGGCAGGAGAAATGAGCGGGCATCTCTTTTTCGCCGACCGTTATTTCGGCTATGACGATGCTATTTATGCTGCCATACGTCTCCTGGAGATCTTATCTGATTCGGCAGGTAAGAAGATAAGCGACCTCATGGCAGATGTGCCCAGGACCTTTACTACTCCGGAGATCCGTATTGACTGCCCGGATGATATAAAATTCAGAGTTGTCGAAGCGGTAAAGGATCACTTTCGCAGGGAGTATCCAATTATCGATATTGATGGAGTAAGAATTCCCTTTGAAGACGGATGGGGTCTTCTGCGCTCCTCAAATACACAGCCGGTTCTTGTACTCAGGTTTGAGGCAATTTCAGATAAACGATTACAGGAAATTCGTGATCTTATTGAAGGCGTGCTGAATAAGGTTATGCATCAGTTTCTTTCCCGGAAATCTTAATAGACTATTCCAGAATGATGACCTGACCCTCCTTGAGAGCAGGGTCTTTCCCCTTCATGTTATTCATTTCCCTCAGACGAGAAAGTTCTATCTCGTTACTTCTGGCAATGCGAAAGAGGCTATCCCCTTTCTTGACCACATAGGTCTTTTCATTCTTCTTCACTTCCGAGGTTGTTTTTGTTGATTTTGTTCCTTTAACCTTTTTTTTTGAACTTTTTAGATCCCCTTCAGACGTTTCCGAATTTGCATTACCGCTGACGGACTTGTCAATTTTAATGACTTCCCCTGCCTTGAGGGTGCTTCTTTTCAACTTGTTGGTTTTTTTTATTGCCGTAACCGTTGTGTTGCTCATTTTCGCAATGGACGCAAGGGTATCTCCTTTCTTTACCTGATAGCTGATTATATCGCCGCTGCCCGATTTTTTCTTCCCTTCCTCGGCAGCAACATTAGAAGAAACCTTCTTAGTTCCTTTGGTACTGCGGATGGGAATAGAAAGGTACTGCCCAATTTTCACACTGCTTTTTGCGGAAAGGTGATTATAAGTTCTTATCGATTGCGGCGAGGTGCGATACTTTTTCGCTATGGATCCGATAGATTCACCACGCTTCACGCGGTGCGCAATACCAACTGTACTGGCTTTGGGTGTCGGCAATGGTTTTTCCCAGTGGGGGATGGACCCGGCAACACTGGCATATTTCCCGGCCATATCCGTGGGAACTTTGAGGGCATATTCATTCTCCGGGGTTATCTTGTAGCGTAGTTCCGAATTGAGCTGACACAGAGTCTCCTCCGAAATGTTCATATGCTGGGCAATGTCCTGCAGCCGCATTGATTTATTTGTCTTGACGACTTCATAACCGGGACCGGACCCCTGTTTTGTCATGGGACTTCCCAAATCCATGCCATACTTTTGAGGATCCCGGACAATGTGGAGCGTCGCCAGGAAACGGGGCACATAACGTGCAGTTTCATAGGGCAATTGATGATAGAGATCCCAGAAACGGTCCAGATAGTTGATGTGCTGCCTTGAGATCACCCGGAGGACCCTGTTCTCGCCGCAGTTATAGCCCGCCAGGACCGTCAGCCAGTCTCCAAACATCCCGTGCAGGTCTCTGAGGTAGGCAATAGCCGCCCGGGTAGATTTTTCGGGATCCATCCGCTCATCAATCCATTGATCCCTTTCGAGACCGTATTTATAACCCGTAGAAGGTATAAACTGCCACAATCCCAGGGCCCGGGCGCTCGACAGGGCGGTGATTTTAAATCCACTTTCCACCAGTGGCAGCCACGACAACTCCTCCGGAAGGCCCAGCCTCTTCAATTCCTTAACTATATCAGGGCGATATAGTCCGGAGCGCTGATAGGAAGAGATAAAAAAGCTGCGTTCTCCCGTCTGGAAGGATCTTATCTCTTTCTCCACATCGGCATTAATGATAAGCGGGATTTCACCCCTTTTCCCTTTCGCCGTCGTTTGCATCCCGCTGTATATAGAAAGGATCCGTTTGGAAATGAGGAGGCGAAGATCATCCTTCTGCCTGGCAATCTCTTGATCGCCGTTTGTATCCAGGATCAGGGCATACGCCTGATCGAGCATTTCCAGAGCGCTTTCACTATCTCCCTTGACCCAGTAGTCATGAGATTCGGACAGAAGCCGCAGCGCCGCATCCATCATATCCTGTTCCTGCTGGCCCTCTCCACCTTTGGCTTTGGCTTTGGCCTTGGATTCAGGCTGACCTGCCCGGGCAGAACCCTTTTCTTCGGACCCCCCAATATTCCAACCAGAGAAAGTATTTACTGATTTTTTCTCGTCTTTTTGCCTCGGTTTAGCAACGCCCTCCTGGGAATGGTCATTCTCTTTAGTGTCCTCCCCATAAAGATGTGAGCCATCGACCAATGGAAAAACCAGGACAAACAGAAGAATCAGGAAATAGATGATTGTATGCCTTGCTCCTGTCATGCTTCAGAACTCCTTTCGCATCTCAGCGCTTTATCTTGTCTCTTGTATCATAAATACAAATATCAGAAAAAGAATTTAATTTGTTTTATGGCCCCATTATCCGACAACCTGTGAATTCGCCAGCAGGTATGCTTCAATGAAGTCATCAATGTCGCCATCCAGGACCCTCGTGGCATTTCCGACTTCCAGATTTGTCCGGTGGTCCTTGATCATTTTGTAAGGGTGAAGGACATAGGAACGGATCTGACTGCCCCAGGCGATATCTTTCTTCGTCCTGTTGACTTCATCCTTTTTTTCATTTTGTTCCTGAAGTTTCATTTCATAAATCCGCGATTTCAGATACTTCATCGCCATAGCTTTGTTCTTGTGCTGGGATCTCTCATTCTGGCACTGGACCACAATGCCCGTCGGAAGGTGGGTGAGCCTGACCGCAGAGTCTGTTTTATTCACATGCTGCCCGCCGGCCCCCGAGGACCGGTAGGTATCGACCCGCAGATCCTTTTCGTCGATGTCAACCACGATGCCGTCATCAACTTCCGGGTAGACAAAGACGGATGCGAAAGACGTATGCCTCCGGGCGCCGGCGTCAAAGGGTGAAATGCGGACCAAACGGTGAATGCCTACCTCCGCCTTGGCGTAACCGTATGCGTAGTCTCCTTCAATAGTCACGGTAACGCTTTTGACGCCGGCCTCATCCCCGGGAAGATAATCAATGATCGTTGCCTTGAAACCTTTTCTCTCCACCCAGCGGAGATACATCCTCAGGAGTATCTCCGTCCAGTCCTGGGCTTCCGTTCCCCCCGCCCCGGCGTGAATGGACATAATGGCATGCAGATGGTCCTCCGGCGCGCCGAGCATGAGGCGCAACTCCTCTTTGCGGATTACTTTCTCCAGCTTCAGCAGATCCCGCCCGACATCATCACGGGCCTCTTCATCGCCCTCCTCCATCGCCATTTCATAGAGCAGCGCCAGATCATCGTATTGCCGCATCTGGACTTGCCAATGCTCAACCGCGTCTTTGAGTTTTGTCTGCTTTTTAAGAACCTCAGAAGCCTTTTCCGGATCTGCCCAAAAGTCCTCCCGGGAGGCTGTTATGTCCAGTTCTCTGATTGTTTCCTCTTTTGCGGCGATGTCAAAGACATTCTCCGAGATGGTTCAATCGTTTACGCAAATCAACTATGCTTTCATGGATTCCTTCAATCATGACTCTTCCTCCTGATGGTTATTACTGTTGACAATATAATCAATGACATAATGCATATATAAGCAAATACGTCTCCGTAAGCTGCATAAAAAGTGCGTCCTTTGTTGATGTGGACGTTACCGTCGAGAAAGGCCTTTTTAAATAATGCCGATGTGTTTGTCATTTTTCCTGTAGCGTCGATAAAGGCACTGATTCCCGTATTGGCTGCCCGAACCACATCGAGGCGATTCTCCACGGCGCGGAAAACCGTCATGGAAAGATGCTGATAGGGCGCTGAGGTTTGGCCGAACCAGGCGTCGTTAGTCAGATTGACGAGAAAATCCGCACCTTCCTGCTTATAAGTCCTCGCTGCCCCAGGAAAAATGCCTTCATAGCAGATCAGTACCCCGACCCGGTAGGGTCCGAACGTCAGGGGGCGGTAGCCCGGTCCGGTTCCAAAATCCCCTATCCCTTCCACCAGTTTATTGATGAAGGGGAAAAATCGTCGCAGGGGGACATATTCCCCGTAGGGAACAAGATGAACCTTGTCGTACCTTCCCATGATCGTCCCTTCCGGTGAAAGGAGGAAGGCGCTGTTGAACAACGTGATGTTCTTTTCCTGCCGGTCATAGGTCGGGCTGCCGAATAGGAGCCAGGACTTGGATTGTTTTACAAATCCGACAACTACTCGTTGCAGATCGTTGACATCCTGAAAAAAGGCAGGAAACGCCGTTTCCGGCCATACGACCAGATCCGGTGTAGATAGCTTCTCCGGCATGGAAAGGGCGGTGTGGATTTCCACTGTTTCCCGCTGATATTGAGGGTCCCATTTGACGCTCTGGTCGATGTTGCCCTGGGCGATCCTTACGGCGACTTTCGGGGCCGTCGTCATCTGTCTGGAGATCTCCTGGATACGAAAGATACCGTAACCGTAAACCATCAAAAAAAGCCCGACCAAAACCAGAATCTTGGCAAGAATTATCTTTTTTGCGCCGGGAACAAACAGGACCTCATAGATCATGGCATTGATCAGAACGATGAAAAAAGTCACGCCATAGACGCCGGTAATGTCGGCAATCTGAATAACGGGCAGCTGGAGATACTGGGAATATCCAAGGTTTTCCCAAGGGAAACCGGTTAAAAGGTGAGATCTAGCATATTCCAGGCAGGTCCAGAGTAGCGGCGCCCCTATCCATAAAGGAACTTCTTTCTTTCGTAAATAGACAACGGCGGCGGCAAATAGCCCCGTGTAGAGACTTAGATAGGCCGACAACAGGAGCATCGCGGCAATTCCGACGGGATAGGGTAGATAGCCGTAATTGACGACCACATGGGTGATCCAGTACATAATCCCCACTTGCGCGGTCAAGCCGGTAACGAGACCCAGTATCAAACCTTGGGTGAGCGTCTTTTCCCCCCGCAGGGCATAAAACAGCGGCACCAGACTCAGCCAGGCAAGGAGGCCCGTCCCGAATTTCGGAAAGGACAGGATCAGCAACCATCCAGATCCCAGGGCCAGCATGAGATCGTTAATTTCAAGTATCCTGAAATTTATCTTATTCTTCGGGCTCAAGCTGATCCCCTTCGGATGTTTCCGGTTTTCTGCGCATCCGCACTTTTTTTATCGTCCGTTCGTCCGCTGCAGCAATGATCATCTCAAAATCATCCACAGTCACTGTTTCATCCGTGGCCGGTATCCTCTTGATCGCATTCAGGATGAGTCCCCCCAGGGTCTCATATTTCCCCTCCCCGAACGTAACACCGAAGTGCTCTTCAAGCTCTTCAATTTCCACCCTTCCGTCTATCAGGGTATATCCGTCCGGCTGATCAACGATCCCCAAATCCTCGGTGTCATGCTCATCGTGAATCTCTCCGACAATCTCCTCAATCAGATCTTCAAGGGTCACCAGGCCGGATGTCCCTCCATATTCATCAATGACAATGGCCATATGATACTTTTTCTGTTTGAGCTCATGGAGGAGTTGACTGATATTTTTTGTTTCGGGAATGTAATAGGGCTTGCGCAATATTGATAGAAAATCTTTTCCCGTAACCGGTTTGGACCAGAATTTGAGAAGATCCTTCACATTGACCACTCCGATAATATGGTCGATGTTTTCCCGATAAACAGGCATGCGGGTGTGGCCGTGCCGGCAAATGAGCTCCATAATTTCCTCGATCTTCGACCCGGCGCTTATTGCTACGATTTGAGTTCTGGGGATCATAACCTCACGGGCGATGGTATCCCTGAATTCAAGGATGCTCTGAATCATCTCCCCTGACTGAGGATCGATCAGGCCTTCCTCTTCGCCGGCGTCAATGATGGCCTGGATTTCGTCCTCCAGACGTGCGGCGTCGCGTTCTTTAAACAATTTTTTCATCAGGGATAACAGACTTTTTCCCACTTCCCCCGGCTCCTTAGGCACTGACTATAATCCCCGCGCATACTCGGGTCTTAATATTTCCTGATTGCCTGTGGCAATCACCTTTTGAATCAAGGCTACGGTCTTTCCCTTCTCTTCCGGTAATCTGGCGCGGACGGGCAGGTAGTTTGAGGCGTGATTGGAAGTGAAGAAACAATTTGTAAATCGGGACTGAGCGATCATGATCCCCAACTCGTTAAGAAAACCGAAGGTATCGGGAAGGATAAACCGGCCCGCCTCATGATCTTCATAAAGGGTTGTCCCGGGGACAAGCATCAATGTAAGGGCCCCCGCATAATCCGGATCGATATCTGTCAGAATCCGGGCCGTATCTGCGGCATGGGCGCCACTCCTCTCGACGCCTCCCAGACCCAGGATAACGGTTGCAGACAAGCTAATACCCGCATCCTTGACCCGGCGTCCCGCCTCAACCAGCTGCTCATAAGTTACCCCTTTCCGTATGTCCATGAGTACTTCGGCATTACCGCTTTCAACACCCATATAGACGATACCTATCCCTAAATCTCTCAATTCCCGATGTTCTTCAGGCGTTTTTCTGAGGATGCTCTTGGCGTTGCCATAAAGTCCGATCCTCTTTACACCCCGGACATGCTTGCCAATGAGCCGCAGGATCTCCACCAGCCGCTTATGGGGTATAATCAAGGCGTCGCCGTCACAAAGAAATATCTTATCTACCCGGCGATACCGGCCGGCTTCGAGAATATCTTCGGTTATTTCCTCGGTGGTTTTGATCCGGAATTTTTTTTCTTTATACGTCGGACAGAAGGTACACCGATTATGGGAACATCCGACGGTGACCTGCAAAAGCAGGCTGTAGGCCTCACTGGGTGGCCTGATAATGATTCCTTCGTACTTCATAATCCTTATAAAATAAAAAAGGGGTTAACCGTATCGGCCAACCCCTGAAGTATTTGGCGGGGCCGAAGGGACTCGAACCCTCGCCCTCCGGCGTGACAGGCCGGCGTTATAACCAACTTAACTACGACCCCGTTTTTTTCTTCTCAAAGCGACTCTTCACACCAATGGAAACCCGGTCTCCGCTGCCGAGCGTGGCTTTTTGGAGCCGCAGCCGAAGGTTTCATCCGTTTTCTATATGGTAGGCGGAACAGGGCTCGAACCTGTGACATCCACGGTGTAAGCGTGGCGCTCTCCCAGCTGAGCTACCCGCCCTTACTGCCGCCATAAGCAAGATGTGCAAGCTATCAGCAATGGGCAGGCTTGTCAAGCAAAAAAGACCTCGTTTTAAGCATTCATGGGCGCCCAGCCAGTGCTTATGGGCGGCAGAGATGCAGTTTCCTCTTTCTGTATCTCCGCAACTATTTCTTTCCCGATCTTGTCTTCCGGGACAAATGCCACCGCCAGAACCTCATCCATGTGTTCCGCAGGAATAATCTTCAGGGCCTTGATGACATTTGCCGGTACCTCGGCAAGATCCTTTTCGTTGTCCTTGGGAATAATTACTGTTTTGATGTTCCCCCGGTGAGCGGCGAGCAGTTTTTCCTTTAACCCGCCAATCGGCAATATCCTTCCCCGGAGGGTTATCTCCCCGGTCATGGCCAAATCACCCCGCACCTTCTTCTTCATGTATGCAGAAGCAATGGCGGTCACCATGGCTATCCCTGCGGATGGCCCATCTTTGGGTATGGCCCCTTCCGGCACATGGACATGAACATCCGTCTCTTTATAATAATGCTCAGGCAGGCCGAACTCATCCGCCCGGGAACGAACATAGGTCAGGGCCGCCTGCACGGATTCCTGCATGACATCGCCAAGCTTTCCCGTCATGACCATCTTTCCCGTTCCCTTCATGATGGTAGCTTCAATCACCAGGAGTTCGCCACCGACTTCCGTCCACGCCAGTCCCGTTGACAATCCGATCTGATCTTTACCCTCTGTTTCACCGTGGCGGAACTTTGGCACCCCCAGATATTTAGCCACCGCCTTTGAGCTTACCTTGATCTGGTCCTGAATACCTTCCGAAACGATCTTGCGGGCTATTTTCCTGCAGATCGAGGCAATCTCCCGCTCTATATTCCGCACCCCTGCTTCCCGGGTATACTGCCTGATAATGGTGAGAATTGCTCCATCAGAAAAAGCGACATTCTTTTCTGTAAGGCCGTTGGCCTCCATCTCCTTCGCAACAAGGAACTTCTTGGCGATATTGAGCTTTTCCGGTTCCGTATAGCCGGCAATACGGATGACTTCCATCCGGTCCTGCAGGGGTGCCGGAATCGTCTGCAGGATATTGGCCGTGGTAATGAACATAACGTCCGACAGATCGTAATCAACCTCTAAATAATTGTCATTAAAGGCATTGTTCTGTTCGGGATCGAGAACCTCCAGGAGGGCGGATGATGGATCACCCCGAAAATCGGAACTCAGTTTGTCCACCTCATCAAGACAAAAGACGGGGTTATTCGATCCTGCCTTTTTCATCAACTGGACAATTTTCCCGGGCAGTGCGCCGATATAAGTCCTTCTGTGCCCCCGGATCTCCGCCTCATCCCGAACGCCGCCCAGAGAGAAACGAACAAATTTCCTGTTCGTGGCCCGGGCAACAGATTTAGCAACGGAGGTTTTTCCTACCCCCGGCGGACCAACAAGACAGAGAATCGATCCTTTATTTTTCTTTACCAGACTTTGAACAGCCAGATATTCAATGATTCTTTCCTTGACCTGTTTCAGACCAAAATGATCCTCTTCGAGTATCGCTTCGGACTCCTTGAGGGTATGCTTGTTCTCCGTCTTTTCGTACCATGGTAAATCTAGGAGCCAGTCAATATAGTTTCTAACTACCGTGGCCTCCGCCGACATGGGAGCCATCATATGCATCTTCTTGATCTCCGCCTTAACCTTTTTATGGGCCTCTTCGGAGAGTTTCTTCTGTTTTAATCTCTTTTCCAGATCAGCGATTTCACTTTTTAAATCGTCTTTTTCCCCCATCTCCTTCTGGATAGCCCGCATCTGTTCGTTAAGATAGTAATCCTTCTGCGTCTTTTCCATCTGTTTCTTGACGCGGCGCTTGATTTTCTCCTCAACCTGGAGGATTTCAATCTCTCCCAGGAGCATTTCATAGACGGCTTCCAGTCGCTCTGGAACACCGATTATCTCAAGAATCCGCTGCTTTTCTTCGAGCTTGACGTTCACATGAGATACGATGACATCTGCCAGCTTGGACGGGCTTTCGATAGAGGAAATCGTATTGACCATTTCCACATGAACCTTCTTGCTCAGCTTGACGTAGGATTCAAAGGCCTCATTGAGACTCCTGATCAGCGCCTCGGCCTTAACACGATCCCCCTCCTCATCCTCCTCGATCTCTTCGACCTTAACAGTGAAAAAATCTTCCATGGAGATGTATTCCTTGATAATTCCCCTCTTTTTCCCCTCTACGAGGACCTTCACTGTCCCGTCGGGAAGGCGGAGAAGCTGGATGATGATGCCGATGGTTCCAATTCGGTATATATCATTTTCCGACGGTTCATCCTTCTGGGCGCTTTTCTGGGCCACCATGAAGATGCTCTTTTCATATTTCATGGCCGACTCAAGGGCGGCAATCGATTTGTCCCTTCCCACAAACAGGGGAACGATCATATGGGGGAACACGACCACATCCCGCAACGGCAGCAAGGGCATGTCCGTGATTTCATCTTTTTTGTTATCTTTAATAAAATCAAACATATATTCTCATCTTTTCCTTGAAGTAATATGGATATTAAGCAGTTTCCGAGGCCGATTCAAATATCAATATGGGATTTTCCCTATTCATAACAACATCTTCACTGATGACGCATTCGCGCATGTCACGGCGGGAGGGGAGTTCATACATGATTTCCAGCATGGTATTTTCCAGGATCGAGCGCAGACCTCTCGCTCCCGTTTTTCTTTCCGTAGCAAGCTTCGCAACCGCCCTCAGGGCGCCATCTGTAAATTTAAGTTTGACATTCTCAAGCTCGAAAAGCTTTTTGTACTGTTTGATGATTGAATCCCGCGGCTCGCTGAGGATGCGCACCATCTCGTTTTCATCGAGTTCATTAAGAGTGGCGATTACGGGAAGTCGACCGATAAATTCGGGTATCAGGCCAAATTTCAACAAATCCTCCGGTTGCACTTCCGTCAGTAATTCTCCGACCTTCTTTTCCTGTTTGCTTCGTATTTCCGCCCCGAAGCCCATATTACTGAAACCAACTCTTTTGGCGATAATATCCTCAAGGACATTGAAGGCGCCGCCGCATATAAAGAGGATATTAGTTGTATCCACCTGGATGAATTCCTGCTGGGGGTGTTTTCTGCCTCCCTTGGGCGGAATGTTCGCCAGGGTGCCCTCGATGATTTTCAGGAGGGCCTGTTGCACCCCCTCACCGGATACATCCCGGGTAATCGATGGATTTCCCGACTTTTTGGCGATTTTATCAATCTCATCGATATAAACAATCCCCTTCGAGGCCCGTTCCACATCGTAATCGGCGTTTTGGAGAAGGGCCAGGATGATGTTTTCTACATCCTCTCCTACATAACCAGCCTCCGTAAGGGTCGTTGCATCGGCAATGGTAAAGGGGACATTGAGCATTTTCGCCAATGTTTTCGCCAACAGGGTCTTCCCCGAACCGGTGGGACCGATGAGGAGGACATTACTCTTCTGAATCTCCACTCCATCCATATCCGTCGGACGGAACAGGCGTTTGTAATGATTGTAAACCGCTACGGACAGGACTTTTTTGGTCCTCTCCTGACCAATTACATAGGAATCCAGGAATTTCTTGATCTCCTTCGGTTTAGGTGTTCCTTTGGTTTTTTCCACCGCCGCCGTCGTATCATTGTCCTCATGGACAATGGATCGGCAGAGTTCTATACATTCGTCACATATGTAGGCCGTGGGACCGGCAACGAGTTTTCGTACTTCATTCTGGTTCTTGCCGCAGAAGGAACAATACAGAATTCCCTGTCCCCCTCCCTGCGATTCTCTTCCTTTTCTGACCATTTATTTATAACCTCTTGATCTCCGTATCATTGCCGTTTGTCGATAATAACATCGATAATCCCGTAATCTTTGGCCTGCTGACCATCCATGAAATAGTCCCGTTCCGTATCCGCCTGAATTTTGTCGAGCGGTTGATTTGTCATTGTTGCCAATATCTGGTTCAGTTCGTCCTTTAATCTCAGGATCTCCCGGGCCTGGATAGCGATATCCGTGGCCTGTCCCTGAAATCCTCCGAGGGGCTGATGGATCAGTATCCGCGCATGGGGTAAGGCAAATCGCTTTCCTTTAGCCCCCGCTGCCAGTAACAGTGCCCCCATGCTGGCAGCCTGTCCCATACAGAAGGTACTGACCGCCGGTCTTATGTATTGCATGGTATCATAAATGGCCAATCCGGAACTGACATGACCACCGGGGCTATTTAGATAGAGAAAGATCTCCTTATCCGGGTCTTCCGACTCCAGATAGAGCATCTGGGCGATGATCAGATTGGCGACATTATCATCAATAGCCGTTCCCAGGAATATGATGCGATCTTTCAGAAGACGCGAGTAAATGTCAAAGGCCCGCTCACCCCGTCCATCCTGTTCAACTACCATTGGAATCAGGGGCATTTAATTTCCCTCCTGCGTCGCTGAGGATTCTTTTTTAACCATGCTTATCTTGGCCTTCTCCTCGATAAAACTCATAACCTTCTTATTGGCCATTTCAGCCCTGATATTTTCCATCATGTCGTCCTTGGCAAGGGTGGCAAGGAAGGTCTCATAGCTCTGACCACGCTTCTCGGCCAGTTCTCTTATGTGTTCATTAAGTTCTTCATCGCTCACGGAGATATTCTCTTTCTCGCCGATCTTTTTCATCAGCAAGAACGTCTGGACGATCCGAGTTGCATCACTCTTGTACAGATCGTGATACTTGGGGAGTATTTCTGCCGCTTTGTCCGCATCAATTCCCTGCATGGACATCCGCCATCTGGTATCTGCCATCATCGAGTGAATCTGCCTCTCAATGAGGGCTTCCGGGGCCATGATGGGGTTCTTCTCGATAAGCTTCTCCATCAGCGCCATACTCATGTTTCCATCGGCCTGTTCCTGCTTCTGTGCTCCAATGTCCTTGCGGAGATCTTCCCGCAATTCCTCCAGGGTGTTGTACTGTTCAAAATTTTTAACAAATTCTTCGTTGATCTCAGGTATTTGTTTCTCTTTGATATTCTTGAGAGTCACCGTAAAGATCGCATCCTTGCCGGCGACATCTTTATGGTGGTAGTCATCGGGGAACCTAATGGTAACTTCCCTGGTTTCTCCCTTTTTCAAGCCCAGAAGCTGATCCTCGAAGCCGGTAATAAAAGTATTCGATCCAACTTCCAGAAGATAATCATCGGCCTTGAGCTCCTTCAGGGCCTGCCCCTCAACGGCTCCCTGAAAATCGATGACGACGTAGTTTCCCGAAATAACCTCGGAATCTCCGGAGATCTCCTCCATGGTGCTGTACATCTCCTTTAGTTCCTTGAACTTGGCCTCCATATCGGCGTCCGTTACTTCGACTTCTTCCCGGTCAATTTCCAGACCGACATACCCTTCCGGATCGAAGACCGGTTCAATTTCCACGGTGGCGCTAAAGGCAAAGGCCTTTTCCGGTTCTATGCCCTGCTGATCTATTTCCGGCCTGGAAACAGGGTCAATGGCATGTTCCTTCAAGGCATCCCAGAAATATTCATTGAACAGCTGGGTTATTGCTTCTTCTTCGGCATGGTCCTTATAGAATTTCTCCAGGACGGGACGGGGTATTTTCCCGGAGCGAAAACCTCTCACCTTGGCTGTCTTGCTGATCTTCCGATAAACATCGTCCAGGACCTTCTTTGTATCTTCCCAAGGAATTTCAAAAGATAGCTTCTTTTTGACAGGGCTTATTTCCTCAATCATTACTGTCTGGCTTGTCTCGTTCACCGGTTCTGTTCTCCTTCACCTATTAATATTGGACGCGGAAAGGTCATTTGGTGCGAGAGAGGGGACTTGAACCCCTATCCGCTTGCGCGGGCTGGATCCTAAGTCCAGTGCGTCTTCCAGTTCCGCCACTCTCGCCAGGAAATATCTTCTCATATATGCGCAGACAAAAAGATTGTCAACAATATCCAAAAAGATGCGAGGCTTTATCGCAAACCTAATCCTTTTGCAAGCTTTTTCAGTCTCCCTCTTCTTTCTCCGACTCTTGGTCCTTATCCTGAAAAGGCATAGTCAACTCATAGGCCCCGGCAGCAAGTACCGCCTTAATCGGAAATCCCGACTTCTCATACACTCGCAACATGGCCTTGTTTGCCGACAGGACATCGGCCGTAAATCCCTCGACCCCTTCCTCCCTAGCAATTTTAATTAACAGTTCAAAGAGAAAGGATGCGATCCCCTTCCCCTGATAAGCTTCATCTACAATAAAGGCCGTATCCGCATAAGGACGATCATGGGAGCGAACATAGCGGGCTTCGGCTACGATTCTCTCCGTACCGGTCTCCTCGATAACGCCGACTACAGACATGATCCGCCGGTAGTCCACAGTGACGTATTCCTGCATCTTTCTGTGGGGCATAGCCTTGATGGGACTGAAATAGCGGTAATAAACAGCCTGATCGGAAAATCGGTAAAAGAGACGCCGCATCTCGTCCTCATCGGAGGGTTTTATCGCCCGGAACCGCACCGACAAACCATCCTTGAAGGTATGGGCACAGGACACCTTTTCCGGATAGAGATGGCCCGAATCGGCAAAATAAATCTGGTCGGCGTAGATCATCTTGGCATCCTTGGCCTGCTGAACCAGTCCTGCCCGATCGTCGGGGTGGGCAATATCGATCAGGGCCTGGGCGCGCTGCCGCAGGGTTCTGCCCATAAGATAGGCCACGCCATATTCGGTTACCACAACATCGAGGGACTCCCGATTGGAAAACTGATAGGGCATACATTCCACGGAGATGACGATGTTTGCTTCCCCTTGTCGATTACGGCTGGGGAGGGCAAAAACCGTCCGGCCATTCTTGGACAGGGCGGCACCCATGAAAAGTTCCTGGACGGCCCCAGGACCGGCGGTAAAATTGCCTTTCCCCATATGGAGGGCCACGTTTCCCGTCAGGTCTACCTTCCGTGCCGGCAGAATCGCCATGACCCGATCATTGCGTCCGATAACTTTGGGATTCATGATCACATCGATGGGCTGAAATTCTACGAGGGGGTTTCTGTCAAGCCAAGTCAAGAGCTCTTTTGTCCCCATAATGTAGGAAGCCGCAGATTTCCCACGGTATACCCCTTTTCTCCGATTGGTCACAGCGCCACTCTTCACAAGGTCCATCAAGGCATCTGTAAAAAACGGGGATTGGATGCCCAGATGCTTCTTGTTGACCAGCTGCTGCCCCAGGGCCTCATAAAGAGGGCCGATGGCAAAGGATATGCAGCTCCCATCCTCTACGATCGACGCGACATGCTCGGCAATTTTCAGGTAAACCTCATCCAGCGGCCAGCGGGGAACATAGAAAATCGGTTCCGTCGCTTCGATCAGGTGGTCAAATTCATCAATATGCACCAGGGTATCGCCGAGGGTATGGGGTGCGGCATCGTTGATTTCTCCGACAACAACTTTTGCACTTTCCATTGCCTGACGTTCAACGGCCATGCCCAGACCGAGACTGCAATACCCCGTTTCATCGGGAGGGGAGATCTGGATGAAGGCCACATCGATATTTATGGCGCCGGTCCTGAAAAGCCAGGGTATACGGGAAAAGCGGCTGGGAATCAGGTCAACCCGCCCTTCCTGTATGGCCTCACTGGCTACCCATCCGGAGAAGAAGGTCTTCAGTCGGTACTTCTTGGAATAACGCTCATCGATGGCGACAGCGTCCCCGAGACTCACCAACTGGATCACCTCCAGATCCTGCAGGTTTGGCTGCGCCGATGCCATAAGATGCTTCACAAGGGTTCGGGGCTCGGCCATGCCTGTTCCCAGGAAGATACTCATTCCCGGCTCGATTTTCTCCAGAATGGCATCAGGACTAACTACCCGGCTCCTCCATGCAGGCTCACTTTTCTTTGGAGAAAAGAACGGATTAAATATCAACTACTTTACTCCTATGTTGCAAGATTGTAAGCGGCGGGATCGAGGGGCGATCCGGCCGGGAATATCCTGGTCCCCAATTCCCGATCCAGCATGAAGACTCCCTCTCTACTGTTCTCCACGCGCTCCATCTGCCGGACATTCTTATCGGCGTTCGCTTCCTCTTCAATCTGCTCCTTGGTAAACCAGTTCAGCATAGTATCCGAGGCAAAATCATTTTCTTTCCGGGCGATCTTGACCAGATTATGGATCTTTGAGGTAATGAACTGTTCCTGGGCGTAAGCCTCCTTCCATGCCTCCAGAGGGCTGTTCCAGGATGTTTTAAGCTGTTTCAGGTCCAGGAGCTTTACTTCATTACCGCGATCAATGATATGATCGAAGAACTTCATGGCATGAATCATCTCCTCATGGGCCTGACAACGCATCCAGTGTGCCATACCATCCAGGTTTTGAGAGTGAAAATAGGCCACCATGGAAAGATAGATGTAATACGATTCCAGCTCATGCTTGATCTGTTCGTTCATTGCATCCAATAATTTTTTCCCGATCATCAGTTCTATCTCCTTTCATTTTTTAATACGGCTAGCTGGGAAAGTATGCACATCGATGCTGATTGTCAATAAAAAATAACCGGTAAAAAATAATCGACTCCTCCGCTGTTTTGGATTATACGTAAGTCACGTAAAATTATTAAAAGCGAGTTGTATATTTCCGAATATGCCTAATATAATAAATACTTTCATTACATCGGCGCCATTTCTGGCTTTCCTTTATCTGTTTATCCGTACCTACTCCTGGACGTTCCGGCTCCAGGTTGAAAATGAAGGAGCATGGAAGGAATACCATAAAAAGGGCGGCACGGTCCTCTTGTGCACCTGGCATCAGCATTTCTTCGGGGCCATCCGTCATTTTCAGTCTTATCGCACCTACAAACCGGGGCTCATGATCTCCAGAAGCAAGGATGGCCATATCATCGCCGAGGTTGCCAGAAGATCCGGGTGGGATCCGATCCGGGGGTCATCTTCCCGAGGCGGCCTTGAGGCCATGTTTCAATTGATTGACAAATTGAAAAAGAACAGGCTTGCCGCCCACATCGTCGACGGCCCCCGCGGGCCGGCCGGTGAACTTAAGGCTGGTGTCATCCGAATCTCCCATGCCGCCGACGCCGTTATTGTCCCTTTTTACATCCAGGCCGACAAAGCTTGGTATTTCAACAGTTGGGACCACTTTATGCTGCCCAAACCCTTCTCCAAAGTCACCCTCCTCTTTGATGAAATGATCAAGTTTCCAGCAACCACGGATAACGAACTATTTGAAAATCAGCGGCTGCAGCTTCAGGAAACCATGCGCAAAGGGGCCAAAAATCTTTTTGGATAAACAAAAAGGGGTTAGCGATGACTCGCTAACCCCGTGATTTCATTGGTCGGGGCGAGAGGATTTGAACCTCCGACCCTCTGAACCCCATTCAGATACGCTACCAAGCTGCGCTACGCCCCGACCTGTGGCTAAAACAAGATGACCCTCTACCATCATGAGCAATACCTGTCAAGTTTAATCAAAACCCGTTGCCATGAAAAAAAGGCGCTAAAAAAGACTTGCAATCCTGCCCCGTAGTCCCATAGTATGGTGCCTATGATGCCAGTAAAAGAACTTTTCCGAAATAACTTTAACGGGATCATCAGCCTTCTCGCGCTGCTGTTGTTTATGAGTCCCTTTTCTTCTCATGCCGATATCTATAAATACGTCGATAAAAACGGCACCATTAATCTCACCAATATTCCCACCAACCCGCAAGTAGATTATGTGCTGGTTTACCGGGAAAAAAGGGTGTTGTTCAATATCAAGGCGAACGATGTGGCAAAATACGATCAGATTATAAATCGAACCGCAGAGAAGTACAAAGTTGACCCCGCCCTGGTAAAGGCGGTTATCAAGACCGAGTCCAACTTCAACCATCGGGCCGTATCGCCGAAAGGTGCTCAGGGGTTAATGCAGCTCATGCCTTCAACCGCCTATGCTCTCCAGGTTCCCGATTCCTTCCACCCGGATAACAACGTCGAAGGAGGCGTCAAATATCTGCGATATTTGATTGAGCTATTCAGGAATGATCTCTCCCTGGCCCTGGCGGCGTACAACGCCGGCGAAAACGCCGTCATCAAGCATCGCGGCATCCCCCCTTATCGGGAGACTCAAAATTATGTCCAGAGAGTCCTCAGCCAGTATCGCCAGTATCGCCAGTAGTAATTTATTCGATGTAGAAATACCCTTTCAGTTGATTAAATCGTTTTTCCTTGATTCCCTTGATGTCCATCAGACTTTCTAAATTGCTTATTCTCCCGCCTGACGACTGGCGCAGATCAAGAATCTGCCGGGCCGTGCTTTCACCGATGCCAGGAATCATAAGTAAGTCTGCAAAGGCGGTCCGATTGATATCGATCGGCAGGTTTAAGGCCAGGCGTGTCGCCGACTTCATCTTTTCCTGCGTAACTTGGCCGTTGCCATGCATCCGCAGGGTCGTACCTGTTTTCAGCGGCTGGGAAAGATCGGGACCGGCCTGGTCGGCATATTCGACCCCGGTCATGTTCAGAAACTGCAGGTAGGTTGTCTTTTCAGGAAGATAATAGACGCCTGATCGAGGGGTTTCCCCGGTTATTTCTATGACTACGGGGCCGCTCCGGATGTTTCCCCAGGGGATATTAACATCCGGAGGGCGATTCCGTAACCAGGCAGATCCCGCCCCATACATTACCATGGCGGCGGCAAGAAAGACCATCAAACCATTGATCTGCCTTTCTTTCAGAGTCATTTGATCAGGATTTCTGCTTTTCCAGTTCAAAGGCGTCATGAAGGACCATAACCGCCAACTCCGTGTATTTTGCCTTCACGACGCAGGATATCTTTATTTCCGAGGTGCTGATCATCTCGATATTGATGCCCTCTTTGGCCAGAGTCGTAAACATCTTGGCAGCAACCCCGGAGTGGCTGACCATCCCCACGCCGATGATCGAAATCTTGGCCACGCTGTCATCGATCACAACATTGGCAGCGCCGATATCTTTTGCCGCATCCTGAACGAGGATCGAGGCCTGCTTCACATCCTTTCGGGAAACCGTAAAGGTCAGATCTGTCAAGCTGTCGACGCTGGCATTCTGAATAATCATGTCCACCATGATGTTATGTTCCGCAAGGGGCGTAAACAGGCGCGCGGCGATTCCCGGCCTGTCCGGCACATTGACAACGGTAATTTTTGCCTGATCCCGGTCATAGGTTACGCCGGACACCACTTCCTTTTCCATATCTTTATCCTCCTTTGTCACCAGAGTCCCGTTTGCGTCTGAAAAAGAAGATTTGACATAAACGGGGACCTCGAATTTTTTCGCCAGCTCCACGGACCGGGGGTGCAGCACCTTGGCCCCCGCCCTTGCCATCTCCAGCATTTCATCATAAGATATTTTATCGAGGCGCCGTGCCTTGTCATATATATTCGGGTCCGTCGTATAGACCCCATCCACATCCGTATATATTTCGCAGACATCCGCTTTCAGGGCTGCCGCCAAGGCAACGGCGCTGGTATCGGAGCCGCCCCGGCCCAGGGTCGTAATATTGTTTTCCTCATCGACGCCCTGAAACCCTGCTACCACAATAATGGCTCCTTTTTTCAGCTCTTCCCGGATCTTCCTGGTGTCGATCTTGACAATGCGCGCCTTCTTGAAAGCCCGGTCCGTATTGATTTTTATCTGATGACCAAGAAAAGAACGGGCTCGATAACCCAAGCGTTTGAGCATCATGGCCAGGAGGGTCACGGTCACCTGTTCACCCGTGGAAATCAGGGCGTCGTATTCCCTGGGATCAGGGTCCGCCGCCGCCTGCTGTGCCAGATTGATGAGGCGGTCCGTCTCTCCGGCCATGGCCGAAAGGACAACGACCACGTCATTGCCTGACTCTTTTTCTTTGATGACCCGCCGGGCGACATTCTCGATCCGCTCCAGATCTGCCACAGACGTCCCACCGTATTTCTGTACCACGAGACCCATTTGTCAGAATCCTCCCTTTATCAAAAGGTTTTTGATGATATTAATTTTCCCTTCGTTTCCTGTTATGACCAATTCTCGGTTATGTTCATCGAGATATGTAAGGTTTATGAATAAAACCCCCTCCGGCAGGATGTCTCTGATTCTTTCCGCCCATTCGATGACCACTACGCCATCCCCGTAAAAATAGTCCTCATAACCCATGTCCTCGAGATCTTTCGACCCCTCCAGACGGTAGATGTCGAAATGATAAAGAACAAATCGTCCGGAGTATTCATTGATCAGGGTGAAAGTCGGGCTCGTGATCGGATACGCCGCAGGCACTTCCAAGCCGGCGGCAATACCCTGGGTGAGTCGTGTTTTCCCCGTCCCGAGATCACCGATGAGGGCAATGATGTCTCCCTTATCCGCCCCGGCCCCGATTATCGCTCCGATCCGGAAGGTATCTTCACTGCTTTTGGAATGAATCTTCATCTGCATAAGGAACCGATTATTTTTCCAACACGACCATGGCCATGGCATGACTCCGTGTATGGGTCAGGCTTAGATGAGTCCCTTTAATCTCCTGTTTTTCCATCAATATGCGGGCTTTATCCGCAAAGATCAGGGAAGGAACTCCCTTGTCACTCCGGGACACCCAGATCTCCTTCAAGCCGACGCCCATACCCAAACCGATCCCGAGGGCCTTCAAACAGGCCTCCTTAGCGGCAAACCTGGCGGCAAAGTGCATGGCCGGAAGTACATGTTTCCGGCAATAGCTGATTTCCTCATCGGCAAATACCTTCTGGACAAACAAATCGCCCCATCGCGCAATTATCTTGTCAATGCGATCAATCTCCACCAGATCAATGCCCATACCGGAGATCATCAGCCCTTCCCGCTGATGGCATCTGCAACTGCCGCCACCTTTTTCATGGCTCCCACATCATGGACCCGAATAAAATGCGCTCCCTTAAGAATCGCCGCCGTTACTGCCGCTGCCGTTCCTTCGATACGCTCTTCCGGCGCTCCACCAGTGAGCCGGCCGATGAAGGCCTTGCGTGACGGGCCAATAAGAACGGGAACACCCAGGACCCGGCATTCATTCAGATCACTCAGGATCTTAAGGTTATCTTCGGCGGCCTTGCCAAATCCCAGACCGGGATCAACCACAATCTGCCGCTCCTCGATGCCCGCCTTTTGAGCGACGACAATCCTCTCTCCGAGAAAACGGAGGATATCCCCCCATAGGGATGCATAAGTCAGGTCCCCTGCCTGCATGTCAACGGGGGTACCCCGCATATGCATGAGGACAACCGCCGCGCCTGCCCCGGCGATAACCGCCGCCATCTCCTCATCAAACCTCATAGCACTGATATCGTTGACGATTTCCGCACCCGCAGCGAGCGCCGCCCGGGCAACAGCGGCCTTGGTCGTATCCACGGAAAGGGGCGTACCAACCTGCCTGGAGACGGCTTCAATGACCGGTACGACCCTTGCCAATTCTTCCTCGGAAGATACGGGCAGGGCGCCGGGCCGCGATGACTCACCTCCAAAATCAAGGATATCGGCGCCTTCATCTACAAGTCGCAGGGCATGGGCAATTGCCTGATCCGTGGCCAGGTAGCGACCGCCATCTGAAAATGAATCAGGGGTCACATTAACAATGCCCATGATCAGGGTTCTTTCCCCCAGCGTTATGTCCCGCCGGGCGGTCTTCAGGACATGGGATTGTTTATCGATGTTTTCAAGGAACCTTGCCACTGATAACGCCAGCAGGGATAATCCGAAAGGCTGACGGGTAATCTTTTCGGCAAATCGTCTCAGTTGTTTTAGTGTCCCCATGAGGATCACGTCCGTAGCGGGAATACTACAGGCCACGGTCCCCCTGGCAACGGCGGCGTCTCCTCCTACGGCCAGCATTTCCTGCTTGATGACATTAGCCGCCCGGCATGACACCCCCTCCACCCGGATGTTGAGGTGTCGCATCTTGGGCAGCATCGCCTCAATCCCGGAGGTATCAACCTTGATTTCATCCAGGGCGGCAAGGGCTGCGGTCGGCGAATTGATCTGCAGATCTCTTAAGAACCACATACCCGATCCCGATCAGGCCGTCGTGTCTTCCGGCTTGGCATCCTTTGCTGTCAGAACGACAACTTCCTCTATTTCAGCAACATCATTTATTTCCGGTTTTACCTCTTTGACCTCAGTTGCCGTTGTGATACCGATAATTGCATCGATCTCGGCAGTATTTAGAACCTCTTTCTCCAGCAGTTCCTCGGCGAGACGATTGAGGATGTCAATATGTTCGTTCAACAGCTCCTTCGCCTTCACATATCCCTCCGATACAATCCGGGAAACCTCGCTGTCGATCTTCCGGGCCGTCTCTTCGCTGTAATCCTTGTGGGTCGCAAATTCCCGGCCCAGGAAAATGGCCTCTTCCTTCTTGCCATAGCTCAAGGGGCCCATCGTTTCGCTCATTCCCCATTCACAGACCATCTTGCGAGCCAAAGCGGTGGCCCGTTCAATGTCATTACCCGCCCCCGTCGTGAACTCCTTCAGGATGATTTCCTCCGCCGCCCGACCGCCCAGGAGGATGACAATGTTGTTAAGGAGGAAAGTCCGGGGATAAGTGTGCTTTTCATCAATGGGCAACTGCTGGGTCAGGCCGAGGGCCCGTCCCCGGGGAATGATCGTCACCTTGTGAATGGGGTCCGTACCGGGCATGAGTCTAGCGACCAGGGTGTGACCGGCTTCGTGAAAAGCCGTATTGCGCTTTTCCTCGTCGCTGATCACCATGCTCTTGCGTTCCGCTCCCATGAGGATCTTATCCTTGGCGAATTCGAAATCCGCCATCCCCACCTTATCTTTATTCATCCGCGCCGCATAAAGGGCCGCTTCGTTGATGATGTTCTCGATATCGGCTCCGGAAAAACCAGGCGTCCCCCGGGCAATCACGTGGAAATTCACATCATCGTCGAGGGGAACCTTCCGGGCATGGACATCGAAAATCTTTTCCCTGCCCTTGACATCCGGCAAGGGCACCACAACCTGACGATCGAAGCGCCCCGGTCTGAGCAGGGCCGGATCGAGAACATCGGGCCGGTTGGTAGCCGAGACCAGAATAACACCCTCGTTGGATTCGAAACCATCCATCTCCACAAGAAGCTGATTGAGGGTCTGCTCACGCTCGTCATGGCCGCCGCCGAGACCGGCGCCGCGTTGCCTCCCGACGGCATCGATCTCGTCAATAAAGATAATGCAGGGGGCGTGTTTCTTGGCCTGATTAAAGAGATCCCGGACCCGGGAGGCCCCGACGCCCACAAACATCTCCACGAAATCAGAACCGCTGATCGAGAGAAAGGGAACGTCCGCTTCCCCGGCAATGGCGCGGGCCAGCAAGGTTTTCCCTGTTCCTGGCGCTCCGACCAGCAATAGCCCCTTGGGAATGCGACCGCCAAGACGGGAAAACTTCTTGGGATCCCTTAAAAAATCTATTACTTCCTGTAGTTCCGCTTTGGCTTCGTCGATCCCCGCCACATCTTCGAAGGTAACCTTGTTGGTCTTGTCGGTCATGAGGCGGGCCCGGCTCTTCCCGAAGGCCATAGCCTTGCCACCGCCGCCCTGCATCTGGCGCATGAAAAATATCCAGACGCCGATCAAAAGCAGCATCGGAAACCAGGAGATCAGAATGGTCATATACCAGGGGGAATCTTCGACAGGTTTCGCAGAAATTCGTACATTCTTTTCCTTGAGAGTGCCGATCAGGTCGGTGTCTTTCGGCATGAAGGTTTTAAAGGTTTTGTTATCCGCAAGCTTGCCGGTGACGTTTTCTCCCTGAATGGTAACTTCCTTTACCTGCCCCTTATCAACATAAGCGACGAAATCACTGTAAATAACGCTTTCCTGCTGTCCTTTCGGCTGGGTAAACAGATGGTACAACATGACAAATACCAGGCTGACCACCAGCCAGAGGGCAATATTTTTTTGTAGTGGATTCAATAGGATCTCTCCTCATGGTAAAATTCGCCTTAATGACGATGCCTCCCCTTACAATAACCTTTCCCGGATTTCAATGGATTTCTCTGAGGCTTGATCATATATCACCTTCAAGACCCGTCTGGTCCCGGCGGTGATCCGGACTGATTCATTCAGACATGTCCCGGCAATCCACAGGATACCGATGGCGTCAACCAACAGGGGAAGATGATGTCTGTCGCCACGGGCGACCTTTTTGTCGATAAAGATTGCCTTTACCTTTTTCGTCCCCTCCATGCCAAGGGGGCGCATTCTATCGCCGGGGCGGATGTTTCTGATTTTCAGGGGAAAGGTCAAGCGGTCATAATCCAGATAGACCTGACCAGATTTCTGTCTTCCCACCGCCCATTCTCCCTTAGTCACTTCTTTTTCCGTCATTATTTCTACCACTTCCTGATGATCGGCGTCAATTAAGCTGAATTCAAAAATCATCTTCCCTTCGGGGATATGAATTCTCCCGGGTACGGCGACGGGATAGCAATAATCACCACCCGCCCCGCCCTCTTCCCGGCGGGACAGGAGCAGACGCCCGTAGTCTCTTTTTGCCTCGACAGCGAAGGGAAGATTGAGACGGCCGGAAGGCTTTCCGAAAAATGCCAGATCGAGAACCGCCTGAATATGGGAGAAAAACACCCCCTTCTCATCCGGGGAAAAACGCTCCAGGAGAACCTTGATGATGCGGCGCGCCAGGGCCTCATGCAGCGCCCGGAGCCTTGAGATATCCAGACACAGGTTATCCGTTGATTCAGAAATATTCCAATCCGACAGTACCAGACGCACCTGGCCCTCCATGAAATCATCTTCCCGGCCGATGATTTCCGCCGTCCTGGCCAGGGTCCTTTCAATACCGGTTTTGTATTGACTCTCCAGAAGGGGCAGCAGTTCATGGCGGATCCGGTTCCGCAAATATTTCGGGTCCTCATTGGAATGGTCAACGGCGAAGGACAGGCCCTCTCCTGACAGGAATTCCCTGATCTCAAAGCTGCTTGTGTAAAGGAGGGGACGGATGTAGCGCCGATCCCGTACCGGAGTCATCCCTTTCAGCCCTTCCGGACCGCTGCCCCGGAGGAGATTCATGAGTACGGTCTCCGCCTGATCATGGAGGTGATGTCCCAGGGCGATGCGGTCGGCATTGACGAGGGCCGCCGTCTGATCGAGAAATGAATAGCGGACCGCTCTGGCCATATCTTCGACGGATTTCCCCTGCGACCGGCTCAGTTCAAGGATATCGGCCCGGGAAGATTCCATCTGCAACCCCATGGACAGGCACAGCTCCCGGACAAACCGCTCTTCATCATCTGCTTCCGGCCGGAGGGCGTGATTAAGGTGCCCCACAACGAGACTGATCCCAAGTTCCGGGGCCAGTTTATGGAGGATCGCCAACAGGGCGACAGAATCCGGCCCGCCGGAGACGGCAACCAGCACCCGGTCGCCGGACCGGATCATGCGATACTTTTCAATCACCTTCTTTACTTTACCAAACATGGATGCCCTCAGCTAAAAAGCTCCCTAAGCTCCAGCAGGCTTTCACAGGTATAATCGGGCCGGAGTTTCAAGAGATTATCCCGGTGTACCAAACCATTGAGACAGGCGCAACTCCACACCCCGGCGTTTTTCGCAAGGAGGATATCGCTGGGACCATCTCCGATAATCACCGTCTGTTCCCGGGGGATATGAAAGCGCTGTAAGTAAGGTTCGACAAGCCGGGGGTCCGGTTTCTTGTAGGGCATCACATCGCCGCCGACAACATCTTCAAAAAGCGGGGCGATACCGAGACCCTGAACGATTCTTACCGCAAAGTCCTGGCGTTTGTTGGTGATGACGAC
>JANXZC010000087.1 GCA_025355725.1 Syntrophus sp. (in: bacteria) | reverse complement strand
CAGACTTACTTATTGACATTTAAGCTTAAATGTCAATAAGTAAGTCTGACCCCGTTTTCATCAGTTTTTGTTCGATTGCCCTTATCTTATCAATGCGGCGCTGATGACGCCCTCCTTCAAAGGGGGTTTGCAACCATGTCGTAACAATCTTCAAGGCCGTATCACTGCTGGTCATTCTGCCGGCAAGAACGAGAATATTGCTGTCGTTATGCCGGCGGCTCAAGGCGGCCATTTCCTCGTCCAGGCTGAGGGCTGCCCTAACTCCGGGGAATTTGTTGGCGACAATCGACATCCCGGCGCCGGAGCCGCAAACAAGGATGCCCCGTTCATATTGTCCGGAGGATATCCCCTCTGCTACGGCGGCGGCATAATCGGCATAGTCCACCGGGCTTTCATCAACCGTTCCGCCGTCTACCACGATCCATCCCCGGTGGGAAAGGAAAGATTTTACTTCTTCTTTCAAAAGGAAACCAGCGTGATCGGCGGCAATAATAATCTTTTCCATCACGGCTCAAACTTTTTCAAGATTAGGACGGCATTGGCGCCGCCGAAGCCGAAGGTGTTGGACATAACCGTCCGGACGTCCTTTTTTCTGGCGATATTGGGAACAAAATCAATTGCCCCCGCTGCCGGGTCGGGTTTGTGGAGATTGATCGTCGGCGGTACAATGCCGTCCTCGATCGCCTTGGCGGCAAAGACTGCTTCCACCCCCCCGGCGCCGCCCAGCATGTGCCCGGTCATGGATTTGGTGGAGCTGACGAGGAGATGGGAAACATGGTCTCCAAAGACGGTCCTGATTGCCTCGGCCTCATAGATGTCATTTATGGGCGTTGAGGTGCCATGGGCATTGACGTAATCGATATCCTCAGGTCCCATTGCGGCGTCACGCAAGGCGGCGGTCATGCAGCGGACCGCCCCTTCATGACCGGGAGGAGGAGCCGCCATGTGGAAGGCGTCGCTGGTGATACCGTAGCCGACGAGTTCGGCGTAAACTTTTGCCCCCCGATTCAGGGCATGATGATATTCCTCCAGGATCAAGATACCGCAGCCTTCGGATAAGACAAAGCCGTCTCTGTCAGTGTCAAAGGGCCGGCTGGCCTTTTCCGGTTCGTCATTACGTTTGGACAGTGCCCTCATGGCATTAAAGGCGCCTATGGCCAGGGGACAGACCACGGCCTCAACGCCGCCCGCCACCATGACATCTGCATAGTCCCAGGCAATCATCCGGAAGGCATCCCCAATGGCATAAGTGCCGGAGGCGCAGGCGGTGACGGGGCAGTTGATAGGTCCTTTAAGGTGGTAACGGATGGCTACATGGCCGGCGGCCAGATTGGCCAGGGCGGCGGGGATCGCAAATGGAGATATCCTCCCGGGACCGGAGTTGAGAAGTTTTTCTTTTTCCTTTTCAAGGGTGGGAAGGCCTCCGATTGCCGAGCCGACAATGACTCCGGCGCGTTCGGCCTGATCGGCCCCAATGCTCAGCGCAGCGTCCTCCATGGCCATATCGGCGGCAGCCAGGGCATAGACGATGAAATCGTCGTATCTGCGCAGCTCTTTCTTGTTTACATGGACAAGCGGGTCGAAATTCTTGATTTCACCGGCTATCTTTGTTTCATGGGCGGAGCAGTCAAACTTAGTGATGGGTCCGATGCCGGAACGTCCGGAACAGACGCCCTCCCATGCTTCCCCGACACTATTCCCAACAGGGGTCAGCGCCCCGAGGCCCGTGATCAATACGCGTCTTTTCAATGATCGACTCCCGGTGAATGAACGATCCTACTTGACCCCTTTGGTTTTCAGGAAGTCAATAACGTCCTGGATGGTGCGAATCTTATCCAACTCATCGTCGGCGATCTGAATGCCGAAATTCTCTTCCATTTCCATGATGAGCTCGACGATGTCCAGGGAATCCGCCCCGAGATCATCGACAAATGATGCCTCCGGCACACACTCTTCCCGGGTAACTCCCAGTTGTTCCATGATGATCTCAATGACCTTTGTCTCAAGCGCCATATCCTTTTCCTCCTGAATAGTTAATTGATGATGTTTCCGATTACATATACAATCCGCCGTGGACGCGGACGAATTTACCGGTGATGTAAGCGGCCCCTTCCAAAGCAAGAAAGGCGGCCAGCCCTGCTACATATTCCGGGGTTCCCAGTCTTGCCGGCGGGATTTCTCCTCCCGGATACGTTTTGAGGTCTTTAGGAAAATCAGCCGTCATATCCGTTTCAATTGATCCCGGCGCCACGGCCTGATGATCGGCCACATCGAAACGGCAAAGCCCCACGTATATCTGAAAGAAAAGAGCACTCCCCCCTGGCCAAGTTGATCTTTTCCTGGGCTTGGCGCTTGACGCCGAGCTTAGGCTGTCTTTACCAGCGAGAGTACTTCTCGGCCCTTGTAAGTGCCGCATTTGGCACAGGCACGATGGGGCATTTTATTCTCACCACACTGGGGGCAAAGGGAGATGGCCGGTGAGCTTAGAAAATCATGGGATCTTCTCTTGTTTCTCCGCGTTCGGGAATGTCTTTTTACTGGGTTTGGCATGGTTGTTATCCTCTTAAATAATGTTTATTCACGACGTCAGTTTCAGCTTTTTCAAAACGGCCAATCTCTCGTCGACGCGGTCCGATGCACAGTTGCACGCCTCGACGTTAAGATTGGTCCCACAGTCGGGGCACAAACCCCGACAATCTTCCATACAGAGAACCTTAATGGGTATCTGGAGGACGATTTGCTCATAAATCAGGGGATCGCAATCCACGATTTCCCCTTCATAGTACCCGTATTCCAGGTCTTCTTCACTTAGTTCTATCTCTTCCCGGCTCTCCTCAGCCTTGGCCGGCACAAGGGTATAACGAAAAGAAGCACTAACAGGCAGCATGGCCGTCTCCAGGCACCTTGAACAGGTCATATGGATGACGGTTTCAATGGCGCCATTCAGAAAAACGGATTGTTGTAATTTTCTTATGTTACATGTTATGTGAATTTCGTCCAGCGTAAAATCACTCTCACCCAGGTCGCCAAAGATTGACTGCAGCCAATTCCGGTCCTTGGTTGTCTGGATGTCCAGCCCCTCCTCGGGGATGTTGTTTATATTGATCTTCATTGCTATTGCTTCATTCCGTTCATATCAACTTCGAGAACAACTTTTGGATTCTATAATCGTCAAATAATAAGGTTCAATAAAGTGGGAGATTAGATTATAAAACCATCGCGATGTCAAGAATAATTTCTTGAAATCTGACTTGACAAACATCGACGGCCAAACCTATAAGATACGATCAATTTATTCAGAAGCGGGTGATTATGGATCAACATAAAGAAATCAGGACAAGATTTGCCCCATCGCCAACGGGGTATCTCCATGTCGGGGGGGCAAGGACCGCCCTGTTCAATTGGCTCTATGCCCGTCATTACCAGGGTAAGTTCATCCTCCGCATTGAGGATACGGACCAGATAAGGTCCACAGAGGAATCTACCCAGGCGATTCTTGACGCCATGACCTGGCTTGGTCTGGGATGGGACGAGGGGCCCTTTTATCAAGCCCAGCGCGTCGATATCCACCGTGAATTGGTTGAGAAGCTTATCGATGGAAAAAAGGCCTATTACTGTACCTGTTCTCCCGAGGAACTCGAGGAAAAGAGAAAAGTTGCCCTCCAGACGGGCAGAAAACCCAAGTACGACGGTGCCTGCCGCGAAAAGGGACGGGCAAGAACGTCCGATTCAGTTGTCCGTTTCCGTTGTCCCGACTATGGGGTGACTATTGTAAATGACTTGATTAAAGGGGCGATTACCTTCAGTAATGAAGAGCTTGACGATCTCGTGATCGAAAGGGCTGATGGCTATCCCACTTACAATTTCGCCGTGGTTGTGGATGACGCCCAGATGGGGATAACCCATGTCCTCCGCGGGGACGACCATGTCAACAACACGCCCCGCCAAATTCTCCTCTATGAGGCCCTCGGTTACGAGGTGCCCCATTTCGGCCATGTACCGATGATCCTGGGGTCCGACAAGGCAAGATTGAGTAAACGTCATGGGGCCACGTCGGTGATGGCTTACAAGGATATGGGATACCTGCCCGAAGCCCTGGTTAATTATCTGGTCCGGTTGGGATGGTCCCACGGGGATCAGGAAATATTTTCCATGGCCGAGCTGGTTGATCTCTTCGATCTGAATACCGTTGGTAAATCGGCGGCAATATTTAATCCTGAAAAACTCCTCTGGTTGAACGCCCACTATATTAAAGAATATTCCCTGGACCAGCTTGTGGAGTGTGTAAAGCCTTTCTGGACTGCCAAAGAACTCGATGTGTCAGACCCGGACTTCCTTAACCATGCCGTAGATGACTTGCGGAGCAGATCCAAGACCCTGGTCGAAATGGCCGATAGCGGGCAGTTTTACTTTGCCGACGAGGTAACATACGACCCCGAGGCGGCTGGGAAATTTCTTACGCCAGAGGTCGTTGAGTATCTTCAGGCAATCATCCGGGAACTGCCTCAGTGCGCGGATTACTCAAAGACGGGGATAGAACAGTTCCTCCGTCGCTTCACCGAAGATAGGGGCGTGAAGCTGAAGATCATTGCCCAGCCCCTGCGCGTGGCCCTGACGGGTAAGACGGTCAGTCCCGGGATCGATGATGTCATGATCACCCTCGGTAAGGAGCGGGTGATCAGAAGACTTGAAAAGGCGGCGGAGTTTATCGCCAACGCCGGTGCAGCCTGATTTTCACCTTGACAATTACAAGATTATTGAATAGATACTCCTCCTCTCGCAACCATGGTCCCATCGTCTAGTGGTTAGGACGCTGGCCTCTCACGCCGGAAGCCGGGGTTCAACTCCCCGTGGGACTACCAAATAATGTTCAATGCTCTTAGGTATTTACACTGCTTCAGATTTTTTATTTTGTGACAATTGAACAATGGTCGTGACTTTTGGTCGTGAATTTCTATTGGACAGAATTTCAAGAGCAGGTCTGACAGGCTCTAGCCCCCGAATGTATCTTTCCGTTGTCGTCAACTGTTTGTGTCTCAGAATCCTCTGAATCGTCACCATTGGGACATCCTCTTGAGCCAGGATACTGGCCGTCAAGTGTCTTATGGCATGTAATCCGAAAGGCTTTGCGCCAGCCTTATTACATATACGCTTCATGTGACGTTGACGAGCTATGAAAGGGACACCTTTTTCAGGGTTTGGAAATACCCACTCTGTCTTTGCTGATTGCCGGTGAAGGATCATTGCATTAAAAAGTTCATCAGTCATGGGCAGCCAATCATATTCAAGGCTACCCCCAAGCCTCTTTCTTGTCCCGATCCTGACCCTTTGGCCTGCAAAGTCCACATCCTCCCATTTAAGCCGGTATAGCTCCGATCTTCGTGCCGCTAAATGGAGATAGGCGAGGAGCATTACTTTATCTTGCCCCTCTAGACCTCCATAAACGGCCCAGAAATCACTTTCCGGGGGAATGTAGCGGTTCTGCCTTTCCTCTGGGAAACGCTCTGTCAGGCATGGATTAGGTGAGGGTAGGTTCAAATACTTGATGCCCCAGTTCCAGGCCGCCAGCAAATTCTTCCTTTCCTTGTTGGCCGCATAGCCTGAACGCTTTGACGCTTGCGTCCTCAGATAGTTGAGTACCTGGACGGGCCTTAAATCATCAACGGGTAATGATGGATCAACCTGTTTGAAGAATCCTCTAAAAGCAGTTTTCTTTTCATCAAAGGTTTTTATTGTGAACTTGACCTTCGAGTATTCAAGATATTTGGTCGCCCATTCAAGAAGCGTCGAGGTTTGGGCGTTACATAGAGATCCAAATACAATGATAGATGCGGCAAGAAACCATGCTGAAAATATTTTCATGATCCTGTACCTCTCGCTCCGATTAGTAATTCATTCTACCGTTTCCGGCTAATGCACTTTTTATCTCAATCTGGACAGATCCTCTGGATTGAGACAGAAAACTGTTCAGTGCTTTCTCTGCCTTTGCTCCACCGATACGACCCAATGCCCATGCAATCATCCCCAGGACCCTTTCATCATCGTTATTGCGGAAAGCTGTGATCAAGGTAGAAATATATCGGTCATCCAATGTATTTCCCATAACCCTCGCCACATTCATCTTCCACCGCCACAAATCCTTGTCCGATCCATAGAACATGTGGGGCCAGATTTTGGCGTTAAAATAACCCTTGTCCATATGCAGAAGCTTCTCAAGCCTGAAGTCCTTTGCCATGCCTACCACTTTTTTATTCATTGGCAGCTTCTTTGCCAGCCATGGGACGTTTCTCGGACAAACATTCTGGCAGCGGTCACAGCCATAGATCCACAATCCCATTGGAGCTCGTAACTCTACCGGCGTGATTTGCCTTTCCAGATACGTCAAATATGAAATGCACCTGCGAGGATCTATTTTTCTGGGCCCCTTCAAGGCACCTGTGGGACAGGCAGTAATACAGACATTCTTACACCAATCCGGACATTCCACTTCAAGTGTGGGCTCGTCCGGGGTAAAATCACGATCAATCACCACGGCAATTGGCAGAACCCATGATCCTTTATGGGACATCTTCCTGGAGTAAAGGAGACAGTTCTTACCGAATGTTCCAAGACCTGCACGGGCAGCGGCCAGCCTGTGGGGGAGATGAAACGGAACCTTTGAGCCGATCCCGTTGTCTCGAAGAAAGGAGCGAAACGCTTTAATTCTGACCGATAGGCGATCTTGCAAAACACGGTCATCATCCAGATAGCAACGCCCGAAATGGTTTTCCATGGACGAAGGGAAAGCTTCGTTGAAATATCCTTCCATAAGGACGATGATGGTTCTGGCATCAGGGAGAATTGTCCTGGGATCTGTCCCGGAAATAAGGTCAAGGCCCAATTTAAATACCCATTCATATTCGTCCCGTTTCTCGATCAGAAGCGCTTTTTGAGATTCAAAGGGCTCAGCCGTTGTGAAACCTATATCTCCGAATCCGCATTGAATTGCCTTTTCAACAATATCGCCCTTGGTAACCATATTTATAACCCCTTATTCAGCATAGCGTAGAATTTATACTCTTTCTGATCAATTTACACCTGTAAAAACCGCAGGTAATTATACTGGGAATATCTGCTGAGGTCAAAAAGAAAAAGCCCCTGAATCAGATGCAGACAGGGGCTTGGTCAGGGGATGTAGTTAAAGCTTTACGGAACCTCGCCATTTACCAGACACGTAAGGATGTCAGCTTCCGGTGTCTTCAAATCCTTTACATCTTTTTTCTCTTGTTCTTTCTGCATATGCATTCTCCTCTTTCTCTTTGGTGAACACTGTTTCTGCCGGTGATGGCCTCAGTGAATAAAAAGTAAAGGCGGCGTCTAACTAACCACCGCCTTTAACCCTGTGAGAGGCAGGTAATCATATCGTCCGGTCATGCTACCTCTCTCGACCACTTCTGCCGTTATGGCAGACCTTATGTATTCAAAGTGCTATCAGCCTTTCTTGTAATGATAAGGCGTGCACATGGGGTCAATCCAACCCTTGTATGCTTTCTTTTCCTTTTTCATGATCCTTGCTCCTCTCTCAAAATAAGAATCGTTATCGTGGTGGCATTAAAACACCACGTTGTCCACCAGGGTTGATTCGTAGCACTCGATTTCCTGGTTCCCCTGTACTTTCTCGCTCTTGTCTTGAAGTTTCTTTTCTCCAGATTTTGCTGTCTTGATCATGGTCTTTATCTCCTCTCTCTTAAGTTAAGAACCGTTATCTCTGTTTTGTGTCCTGATTTACCTGGTTTCAAACGGGGTGCACATGGGGTCCAACCAGGTCTTGCCAGCTTTCTTTGCAAATCTTTCTTCTTTTTTGGCTCCTGTCTTCTTCATGGTCGTTTCTCCTCTCTCTTTTGATGCGGTTTATAATCCTTTGAGACCTGCCATATGGTGAAGGCTGGTCCTGTTTCTCTCTATTGTTTTCCCCAGGATGTCTCTCTGAGGATTGAACTCGATTTTTTCGTTGATGGTTGTCATGGTCTTTACGTCTCCTTTCTCCTTCTTTCGATTCTAAGGTAATCCCGGAAGCTATTTTTAACAATCAGGGGAATGATGAATGTGGGATGAGAAAAGGGCGTTTATTCGGATCAGGGTATTTGCCGTTGGAGATCAGGCTTTGTCCTATGGGATATGGGAATGACAGCAGAGATTCGGTTGTCAGTTCTCCAAGATCTAATTCCCATCGTTTCGTTAAGCCATTTTTAAAGCTTCTTTAAAAAGCATCCAATATCCGGCTTGAAAATTATCAATCTGCCCCATCATAATTTTTATCTTTATACGTAATTACAAGCACTTAAATCATACATGAATCCTCCTCACACAACTTGGCACGCTTTACGCAATGTATAAAGTCAAACGAAACAAATAAAAAAATTGACATAGGAGGGCACAGATCATGAAAAAGACATTAGGAACGATGGTAGCGGCAATGGTGGTTGTTCTTTTGACGGGAACTTTTGCGATGGCAGAATACGCAGCAGCGGGC
>JANXZC010000076.1 GCA_025355725.1 Syntrophus sp. (in: bacteria) | reverse complement strand
TGAAGTAATCAAAGGTTGGGATGAGGCTTTTCTTTCAATGAAAAAGGGAGAAAAACGTATTCTCATCATACCACCTGGTCTGGCTTATGGCGATAAAGGTATGGGAACAATTCCACCTAATGAAACTTTGATTTTTGAAGTGGAACTTATTAATTTTCTCCAATAAATACGCATCAGGAAGCTCTTGCCGGCTACACAACAACATGGTTCTTCCTTATCGACTTCAAGTGCGCCACGAGGCTACACAATCGCTTCAGGATAAAATCAGCCGGTATGTAAAAATTAATGATCACGCAAAAACGTTGTTGAATTATATCGGCCTCTTGAATAAGTTCTCCCGAATATCCCGTTTTACCATCCATCCTGGTGAAATCGAGTCCCTAGCCATCCTGATCAGGGAAAGCAGTCTGACTTTTTGCGCCTGTGATGCGGCCGCTATCAGAACGCTTCCTCTTTTAGATCTTGCAGAGCGCGGCATATCTGTGGAGTGAAAGCTTATTCCTGTTTAAGAGGAATACTTCAGTCATCCCTAAGTCAATGTTGACTGATTAAGAGAAGTATGCGACATTACGAATCATAATTGTTAAGATATTATAATGTTGCAAGAAAGCCCTACGATAAAATGGTGAGTAAACCGTGCTTTACAGCAGGTAGGGCACATTTAAAATAAACAGGAGATCTCCGTGACTGACTATCCGCAATTAATGTTGAAGGAGGGCCGTGAAAGGTCCCTCGTCGGGGGCCACCCCTGGCTTTTTTCCGGGGCGGTGGCAAAAATAAAGGGCCGTCCCGAGCCGGGAGAGATCGTGGTGGCGACAACTACGGAGGGGCAACCTTTGGCCCTTGGTTTCTACAATACCCAATCCGACATTGCCTTTCGGATGCTGACCAGGGACGTCGCCGCGACGGTCGATCAGGAATTCTGGCAACGTCAACTCCGTAATGCGGCCGCCCTGAGAAATAGAATCCTGGCCTCGGATACGACGGCCTTGCGACTGGTCAACGCCGAAGGAGACGGGATGCCCGGCCTGGTGGTGGACCGCTACGGAGATTATCTCGTCATGGTCATAAGCACTGCGGGCATGGAAAGACGACGGGACGCGGTGATCGAAGCCCTGGTTGTGGAATACGGTCCTCTTGGCATTCTGGAGCGGAGCGACGGTCCGGCCCGGCGACTGGAAGGCCTTGCCGATCGCACCGGCTGGGTCTGGGGGGAGGCGGCCCCGGAATCTATTCCTATCAGGGAAAATGGCCTTGCTTTTGAGGTGGACATCCGTACCGGCCAGAAAACAGGCTTCTTTCTCGATCAACGGGATAATCGCAGTCAGATCGGATCGCTCAGCCATGGGTCGTCGGTCCTGAACTGTTTTTCCTACACCGGGGCCTTTTCAGTTTACGCCGCCCGGGGCGGGGCGAAACAGGTAGTGTCCGTCGATTCTTCGGAACCGGCAAACGTTGCGGCGCGGCATCATCTGGAAATGAACGGTTTTTCCGTGGAGGACCATCCGGTCCTAAAGGGGGATGTCTTCCAGTATCTGCGGAAAACGGAAGAGTCCTTCGATCTGATTATCCTGGACCCCCCCGCCTTTGCGAAAAGCCGCCGGGAGGTTCAGCACGCCGCCCGGGGATACAAGGACATCAACCTTCAGGCCTTCCGGCGCCTGGCGACGGGAGGAATCTTGGCGACCTTCTCCTGTTCCAACGCCATCGATGAAGCCCTTTTTGAAAAGATCATCCTCGGCGCCGCCCGGGATGCGGGCAAGACCATCCGGCTCCTGAAGAAGCTTGCGGCTGCCCCGGATCACCCGACAAGCCTTGCCCACAGCGAGGGGCGCTACCTGAAAGGACTCCTGGTGAGCGCATTGCCATGAGGGGGCGAAGAACCTTTCAAATCATTGTTCTGGGTCTCCTCTGTCTCTTACTGGGAGTGGGATGCTCGAGCCGGAAGGCCTACACCCCTCCGTACAAGGCCAAACCGGCAACGGCCAAGAAAACGCGGCCGGCAACCGTTAAAAAGGCCTTGCCCCGGATGGGCTATACCATTCAGGCGGGCGCCTTTTCCCAGCCGGAAAACGCCGCCCGCTTAACCGAAGTCCTGAAGGACAAAGGCCTGGATGCCACCTATTTTGCTGCCAAAACAGGCCTCTACAAGGTTCGGATCGGGAATTTTGCCGCCCGGGAAAGCGCCCTCAATCAGGCGGAAGCCCTGAAAATATTAGAGATTATTGACGAATATTATATAGTCGCCCCGGAGGAGTACGCAGTCTCCAAAGTCGAGACTCTGGGGGAAGATTATCTCCGCAATGAGATTGTCAAAGCGGCGCGGAGCTTCCTTGGCGTCCCCTATCTGTGGGGAGGGACCTCCCCGGAGGCAGGCTTCGATTGCAGCGGGCTGACCATGACGGTCTATCAGCTTAGCGGCATTGATCTGCCCAGAACGTCGGGAGAACAATTCGGAACGGGAGAGGGTGTGGATAAAGATGATCTCCTCAAGGGAGACCTTGTCTTTTTTGCCACGGGGAAGGGAAAGAAGGTTTCCCATGTCGGGGTCTATATCGGTGACGGCCTTTTTATCCACGCTCCGGGAAAAGGCAAAAAAATCCGTACCGATTCTCTGTCCAATGCCTATTATCAGAAGCATTACATGGGAGGACATACTTACATTTGATAATCCCGCAAAAAGTTGACCCTTTACAGCCGCCACAAAAGATTTGACATAAAAGGCAATTTCCATCATACCCGTAGCCGTTTGAAATCTGTTTTTTTATGATGTGCATCAGAGGAGGTGTGATTGATGCTTGAGCTTAAGGATCTTTATTTTTCCGTGTCCGGCCGGAATATCATCGATGGGATGAGTTATACCTTCGAAAAAGGTAAATTCTACAGTATCACCGGCCCTAACGGAAGTGGCAAGACGACTCTGGCCAAACTCATCATGGGTATCAACCCGGTAAGTTCAGGGTCGATCAGTTTTCAGGGTAAAGAGATTTCCTCATTATCCATCACGGAGCGGGCCAGGGAAGGAATAGCCTATAGTTTTCAACAGCCTGCCCGTTTCAAGGGCATCACCTTCCGGGACCTCCTGTCCATGGCGGCGGGAACGGACGATGAGGCAATGCTCCTGGCGCTGTTGCGGCGGGTCGGTATCTGCTCCCTCTCCTTTCTCGATAACCCCGTGGATGCAAAGCTTTCCGGGGGAGAAATCAAGAAGATCGAATTAGCCACGACGATCGCCCGGAATCCTAAGCTCGCCATCTATGACGAACCCGATACGGGCATCGACCTGTGGACGATCCAGCCGATGGTCCGGCTCCTTAAACGGGAGCAGAAAGAACACGGAACGACGACGGTGGTTGTCAGCCACAACCGGGCCTTCCTTGAAGCAGCGGACATCGTCCTCATGATCAGCGAGGGCAAACTTGTTTATAAGGGAGACCTGAAGGGCGCCCTGCCCATGCTCAATGACCTGAGTGTGTGCAATTACAGAAAATGTGTAGGTGATAAAGATGTTGGATGCTATCGATAAGGATCTGTTGAAGACGGTTGCGGATCTCGAGGGGCTCCCCAAAGGGGCCTTCAATATCCGCAAGAACGGCAAGCTGCTGAAACGGGAAGTTTCGGCCAATATCAACATCGAGTCGAATGCCGACGGTTCGGGGATCGTTGTCACCATCAAGCCGGGGACCATCAACGAATCCGTCCATATCCCCGTTATCCTCAGCCAGGCGGGCCTCTATGATGTCGTTTATAACAATTTCATCATCGGGGAAGGGTCCGATGTGACCATTATCGCCGGCTGCGGCATCCATTGCGGCACCCTGGAACCGGAGGGCCACGCAGGGATTCACGAGTTTCGGGTCGGCAAAGGGGCGAAGGTGAAGTATGTGGAAAAGCACTACGCCAGCGGTCCCGGTCGGGGACGGCGCACCCTGAATCCGACGACGAAGGTCTTTCTGGAAGCGGGGGCGACGGCGGAGATGGAGCTTACCCAGATCGGCGGGGTGGACGAGGCGAACCGGACCAATGAGGCGACCCTGGGGCCGGACAGCCTGCTTCTCATTACCGAACGGGTCCTGACGGAAGGGAACCAGAAGGCAGTCTCCGCCAATACCATAATCCTGGCGGGGGCCGGCAGCCGGGCCAACATGATCTCCCGTTCCGTGATCAAGGGGGACTCGGAGCAGGATTTCTATGCCACCATGGAGGCCCTGGCCCCCTGTTTCGGTCACATCGAGTGTGACGCCATTATCATGGACAACGGCCGGAACGACACGGTGCCTTCTCTGAAGGCGCGCCATCCCGACGCGGCTCTTACCCATGAAGCCTCCATCGGCAAGATCGCCAGCGACCAGCTAATGAAACTGATGAGCCTGGGGCTGACCTACGACGAGGCCGTCAACCGGATTATTCAGGGATTCTTAAAGTAAGACTAATCCGATCGCTATAATATTAAGGATAATTATATGAACATGAAAATTAAAAACCTTATGGTGACGGGTGGTTGCGGATTCATCGGCAGCAACTTCATCCGGTATCTGCTGGAGCAGAGCGATTTTCAGGGGCGAATCATCAATGTCGATACTCTGACCTATGCCGGGAATCCGGAAAACCTCAAGGGTGTGGCCAAGACCTGGCCCGGCCGGTATGTATTTGTCCGGGCCGACATCTGCGATCTTGAGGCCATGAAAAAGATCTTTGCCGAATACGGGATCGACGGGATCTGCCATTTTGCCGCCGAGTCCCACGTGGACCGTTCCATCAAGCGGCCCGACAGCTTTATCTTCAGCAATATTATCGGTACCTTCAATCTTCTTGAGATCGCCCGTGGCCGGGGCGACGCCTTTCAGATATTTCATCACATCAGCACCGATGAAGTCTATGGCAGCCTGGGCCCGGAAGGACTCTTTACCGAAGAGACGCCGTACCGTCCCAACAGTCCCTATTCGGCCTCGAAGGCGGCCTCCGACCACCTGGTTCGGGCCTATCATGAAACCTTCGGCCTGCCGACGACCCTATCGAATTGTTCCAATAACTACGGGGCGTATCAGTTTCCGGAAAAACTCATTCCCCTCATGGTCTTGAATGCCCTGGAAGAAAAACCCCTCCCCATATACGGCGACGGCAAAAACGTCCGGGACTGGCTCTATGTGACGGATCACTGCGAGGCTATCTGGACGATCATGAAAAGGGGTGAAAGAGGAGAGACCTACAACGTCGGCGGCGCCTCGGAGATCGAGAATATCGTTATTGTCAACATGATTCTGGCAATCCTGGACGAAATTAGGCCCCGGGAGAACGGTAAGTCCCGGCAGGATCTGATTATTTATGTAAAAGACCGTCCCGGGCACGACCGCCGCTACGCCATTGATTTTTCCAAACTTCAGAAGGCATTAGGATGGGAACCTCGGGAGTCTTTTGCCACGGGGCTGCGGAAAACAATTGAATGGTACGCAACCAACCGCGACTGGTCCGATCGGGTCCGCTCCGGAGAGTACCAGCACTGGATCGATGAACAGTACGGCGGTTAACAGTATAATTAACGGAGGTATTTTATGAGCAAGGTATTCCAATTAAAAGTGGAAGACGGCATCGGCGTGGCGACCTTCGACGTTACCGGCGACGCCATGAACACCTGGACGGAGGCGGCCTTTACGAGTTTTTCCGAACTTATGGGGGAACTGGCGAAAGAGAAAGCCCTGAAAGGGATCATCTTCATTTCCGGGAAGCCCGACAATTTCTTTGCCGGGGCGAATCTCAAGATGATCGCCGACCTCGTGAAACCGGATGAGGTGCGAGAGGTCCTTGAACTTTTCCATGGCGCGTTCCGGAAACTAAACGATATGAATCTGCCTATTTTGGCGGCCATTCACGGCCACTGCCTCGGCGGCGGTCTCGAGTTCGCCCTCGCCTGTACGGCCCGCATCGCCAAAGAGGGAAAAACGACCCTCATCGGCCTTCCCGAATGTAATGTCGGCCTCTTTCCCGGCGGCGGCGGGACTCAGCGTCTGCCCCGGCTGATTGGGTATCCCGCCATCGAACTGATCCTGAAGGGGACCATGCTGCCGGCGGCGAAGGCCTTCGAGCTGGGGATCATCGACCGTCTAGTTCCTGCGGACACTGATCTCCTGGGGGCTGCCAAGAATTTTATCGGGGAGATGATTGCCGGAACGGCCAATCTGAAAAGACCGGAACATGATTTCTCCCAGCTGGACGAGGTCATTGAGATGGCCCGTCAGGCAGTTCTCAAGGTAACCCGGGGACGCACCCTGCCTGCCCCCATGCTGGCCCTGAAATCCATTCAGGATGGCGTCAAGGTTTCCCTGGCAGAAGGACTGGAGATCGAAAAGGCGAACTTTGTCGATGTCGTTATGTCTAACGAAGCCAAGGGGAGTATCAACACCTTTTTCATCAAGACCCTGACGGATAAACCCAAGGCGATGATGACCAAAGGATTTACGCCCAAGCCTCTGAAGAAGGCTGCCGTCCTTGGTTTTGGGACAATGGGCCGGGGGATTGTCATCGATATTATTAGAAATATGCAGGTGCCCGTAGTCGTGAAAGACATTCCCGAGGCCCTGGAGCCGGGGAAGGCCTTTGTCCGGAAGATCCTCGACGGAATGGCGGAAAAGAAGCGTCTCAAGGGCGCCGTTGATGACTACATGAAACTGATAATTACCACTACCGAATACGGTGCGGAATTCAAGGATGTGGATATTGTCGTCGAGGCGGTATTTGAAGACCTCAAGCTCAAACAGCAGGTCTATGCGGAACTCTGCCAGGTAATTCCGGAGGATTGCATCGTGGCGAGTAACACCTCTTCCCTCGCCATCAAGTCCATGGCCGGACTGGTGACGAAACCGGAGCGCTTCGGGGGCCTCCATTTTTTCTCCCCCGTATGGCTGATGCAGCTTGTGGAGGTTATCCGGGGAGAGCAGACGAGCCAGGAGACAGTGGATAACCTCCTGAACTTTGCCGCCGCCATCAAGAAACGCCCCATCGTCTGCCGGGATAATGCCGGCTTTGTCGTGAACGCCCTTCTGTTCCCCATGCTCCTCGAGACGTTCAAGTATATCGAGGAGGGTAACGCTATCGAAAAGGTTGATCGGGCCATGACATCCTTCGGTATGCCCGTCGGTCCCATCCGCCTGACCGATGAAGTCGGCATCGACGTCCCCTACAAGATCTTCAAGGGAATGGGGGTCCGCCAGGAGACCCTGGCCAATGTCGTCGAAGCGGGGCGCATGGGATTGAAAAAATCCGGGAAAGGGTTCTTCCTGAAAGATGGCGGCGTCGATCCGGAGGTCCTGTCCCTTATCGCTAAGAAACAGCCACGGGAATTGACCCCGGAACAGATTCAGGAAGGCCTTCTCGAAGCGATGGTGAAAACGGGAAAAGACCTCCTGGACAGAAAGGTTGTCGATAACGTGCGGATGATTGACGTCGGTATGGTCTGGGGCGTCGGTTTCCCGGCGGACAAGGGTGGTCCCATGAAATGGGCGGACCTGACCGGCATGAGCAAACGCTTGTTTGGGAAGAACTTCTATTAAAGAATGACGAATTGACCATAAATTATGGATGCCCTTCCGCCACTTGACGGCGGAAGGGCGCTCCTTAGTGTTACCCAACCTGCCCCCTTTGCTGAAAAAAGTTTCAACCTTTATGCAAGACAGGCACAAGACAAAGCAGCAATTGATCGAGGAGCTGGCATCTCTGCGGACTCAGCTTGAACTGAGGGAAGGCGGAGGCGGGGACACGATCCATTCCGCAGCTAGTCCGACCATTCCCCCGGAACACTATGCCACGATTTTCGATCAGTTTCCTCTCGGCATCTCTGTGATCCGGAAAGACGGATTTTTCATCTATGTCAATCCCGCTTTCGTCAGCTTGACCGGTTATAATCTCCCGGATATTGATAGGGAAAAGAAATGGTTTCAAACAGCCTATCCGGATAAGGAATACCGGCGCAGGGCTCTTTATGCATGGGTCAAGTATCAGACTCAGAAGATAATTACCGAAAAAATATTTCAAGTCTCCTGTAAAAATAGAAAGAAGAAATCCATAGAATTCAACATGATTACCGTCAAAGACGGAACAGTGATTTCCATGCTGACGGAGGTCACAGGTTATGGCGAGGCGGGAGAATTACTCAGGGAGAAAGAAGAGCAGTGGCGGCTGCTGTTGGATACCATGAACGAAGGATTCATTACCGTGAATGAATCCGGCATTCCCGTCTTTGTTAATCAGCGCTTCTGTGAAATGACGGGTTATACCCAGGAGGAACTCATTGGCCGTCCCGTATCCGCCTACCTGGATGCTGAGAATCTCCGCACCTTTCAATCGGAATTTTCTCAACGATCCAATGGGCGCTTAAGCCCCTATGAGATTGTTTTAAGACGTAAGGACGGGAGCCCCATGTATTTTCTCATGTCTCCCCGACCGCTTTACGACAGTAGCGGGCGATTTGCGGGCAGCTTCGGTACATGTATGGATATCTCGGAACGAAAAGAGATGGAAAAGGTGCTTAAGAAAAGCGAAGAGAAGCTGCAGATGGCACTTTATGGAGCAGATTTGGGTATGTGGGACTTAGATCTTACAACCATGTCCGGTACCATAGATGAAAGAGCGGCACAAATTCTAGGCTACGGGAAGGATGAAATTCCCTCCCAAATAGATGCTTGGGACGCAATGACGCATCCTGAAGATATTCCTCGACTTAAAGAAAGTTTAAACGCCCACATTGAAGGTCACCTGCCCGTGTTTGAAAATGAGCACCGCATGCGCATGGCAACAGGCGAATGGAAATGGGTCCAAGGGAGAGGGAAGATAACGGAACGTCATATAGATGGATCGCCAATTCTTATCTCAGGAACAATGCAGGATATCGACAACCGCAAGCGTGTCGAGGAGGAGTTGCGGAAACGCAAGGAGCGCCTGAAGGCTCTGGCCAATAACCTGCCCGGCGTCATCTTTCAGTTCTATGTTCGCAAGCATGGCGAAATGGGACTTTACTATGTGTCAGAACGGTCACGGGAAATACTGGGGTTGGACAGTAATCCGGAGGAATTCTTCGCACGCGCGTCAGCCTGTGTCCCTTTAGAGGACAGGTCAAGGTTCCTGGAATCTATTCAGCAAGCCGCCCTTTCCGTCTGTAGATGGGAATATGAGGGCAGATTCATTACGACGGGGGGTGAAGAGAAATATGTCCGCGGTATATCTCTTCCCGAGGAGCGCCCGGACGAGGTTGTTTTTAACGGGATGCTGCTGGACATTACGGATCAGAAGCGGGCGGAGGATGCCCTCGAGGAAAGCAGAAAACGCTACCAGTACCTGGTAGAAAGCATCAATGAGATTGTTTGGGAGATCGACGCCACGGGACGCTTTACCTATCTAAGCCCGAATATCGAGAAATTGATCGGATACGGGCAGGCGGAAATGATCGGCAAATTTCCTCATGAATATATGTGGGCGATGAATATGGAAGAGCTTAAAGGTCGTTTTTCTGATTCCTTCGCCAGTCAATATCCCTTTGTTGCTATCGAAGGGATAATTGTTCATAAACGGGGCATTCATCTTTCCGTGGAAGTCAGCGGTAATCCTTTCTTCATCAAAGAAGGTCACTTTGGCGGCTACCGGGGAATTCTGCGTGATATTTCAGAGATAAAGACGCTTCAGGAAGAAATGATCAAGACTCAGAAGCTCGAATCCATAGGGACCCTGGCGGGAGGTGTTGCCCATGATTTCAACAATCTCTTGATGGGTATCCTCGGTTATATCGGACTGGCCAAATTAAACGCCCAGCAAGAGATGGTTGTCGAAAGAAGTCTAAGTAAGGCGGAAGAATCTTGTCTGCGTGCCAAGGAGATAGCACAACGCCTGCTTACCTTTTCCCGGGGCGGAGATCCCCAGATGAAGCCCATAGATATTAGAGATGCGGTTCGCGAATCCGTTAAATTGGTCCTCAGGGGATCCAATATCCAATGCCGTTATTATCTGGCAAAACATCTCCATCCCGTCCGGGCGGATGAAGCGCAGATCAGGCAGGCTATCGGCAACATTATCATTAATGCCGTGGAAGCTTCTCCGGCAGGGGGATCGATTTCTGTCAAGGGGGAAAACGTCGCTTACCGAAGAAAGGCAGAGAAACCTTTTATAAAACTAACGATTTCCGATCGCGGTAAAGGTATTTCCGAGGAATCTTTGGGTAGAATATTCGATCCCTATTTTACGACCAAAGACATGGGGTCTTTGAAAGGAACAGGGTTGGGGCTCTCGATCAGCTATTCTATCATTAAGAAGCACGGTGGTGATGTCACGGTACAATCAGAGGTTGGTAAAGGAACATCGGTCAGCATTTATCTGCCGGCATGCGTTGATATTACGCAAGTTATTAGGACTGCTAAGGGGGATTTGCCGGTTTCAGGACGGCCCGAAGCAGCTGTCAAGCGAATACTTGTGATGGACGATGAGGCATTGATCCGGTCCTTCATGGAGGATACTATGTCCTTTCTCGGATATGACGTTACGACCTGCGATGAGGGGTCCAAAGCGGTGGAGATGTATCGAGAGGCCATGGCATTGCGGCCATATGACCTGGTTGTCCTCGATTTGACCGTCCGGGGCGGTTGGGGGGGCCAGGAGACTATCCAGCGGCTGCTTGATGTCGATCCTGCGGTCATGGCCATTATTTGCAGTGGTTACAGCGATGACCCGGTTATATCCCACTACGGCGCCTATGGATTTAAAGGGGCGTTGGCTAAACCCGCCTCCATAGACCAGATAAAGACGACTCTAGACAAAATCTTCAATAATTAGCCTATTTCTGATATCGGCGCATATTCCCCCATACTTCAGAACAGGCCCGCTGATAGACCGGTTCATCGACGGAATCCTTGAAGTTCGTATAATCCATTTCTTCCGTATACTTTCTAATCATATCAACCACTTCCTGGCGGGGAAGCAGCGTCCGGTATAAGTAATCGCGGCTGGTTGTCTTCGTAATCTTGGCGCCGGGAAAGAGATTCTGGATATGATCGGGAAACCGGGAGCGGACGATCAGCGTATCGGGGTCGCGGAAGTCCTGAATTATAGACAGAAATCCTTTATTAGTAAAAACCCACATATATTGTCCTTATCTTTTTATGCCTTCCGGCGCTTCCTTCCGGAAGCGGGCGGTGATGGCTCTTCCCGGGCCACTATTTCCTCGGCCAGGGCGAGGAAATCCTCGGCGCCGTAGCTTTTCGGGGCGTAGGCGAAGATCGTCTGGCCGTAGCCGGGGGCCTCGGCGAGACTGATATTTTCCCGAATGATCGTATGGAAGAGCTTGTCGCCGAAGCGTTCGCTGATAATTTCGATGATGCCTTTGTTGAGTTTTTTCCGGGCGTCGTAACGGGTGCCGATGATCCCGGTAATCTCCAGATCTTTGTTGAGGCGCTTCTTGACCGTGTCGATCGTCTCGATGAGCTTGCTCATCCCCTTGAGGGCCAGAAATTCAGTCTGCAAGGGGATATAAATCTCCTGGGCGGCGGTGAGGGCGTTGAGGGTCAGGATGCCGAGGGATGGCGGGCAATCCACAAGGATAAAGTCATAGCTTCCCGAGTGGCTAAGGGCTTCCCGGAGGAGAAACTCCCGGCCCGGAACCCCGGCCAGTTCCATTTCCAGCCCCGCAAGATCGAGGGAGGAAGGAATCACCGCGATTCCGTCTATTTGCAGAATGACATCATCTATCCGGCGGGTGCCCTTGAAGACGTCGTAGATGGTCTGGGTGAGTTCATGGGCCTGTATCCCCAGGCAGTAAGTGAGATGCGCCTGGGGGTCGAGATCGATGAGAAGGACCTTTTTCCCGATTTTTTCCATTCCAGCGGCGATATTCAGGGTGCAGGTTGTTTTCCCGACGCCGCCCTTCTGATTGCATAAGGCGATGATCTTGCTCATGGGGCCTCCATTTTTTAATTTTTACATAAAAGCGCCAAAGGTCAGGGCGTTCCTGTCCAAGACGACCTTCATTTTTTCATGAATCAATTCCCGGCCTTTTTCGACAAAAGGTTGATAAACCAGAAGCGAGTCTTCAATATTGATTTGCATACGGCTAAGATTTGCGAAAAAGGTCCGTTTATCTGTCACCATGCTGCCCAGGGTAATGTTGACGCTTTCCACCGCTTCCTTCAGGGGCAGTGTTGCCGGGTAAACAGGCTGTGTCGGAATCGTTTCCACGTAATCATCATCGGGCTGGTAAATGGTTATCTGGCGTGCCCATCTGAGAAAGAGGGCAGGGTTGATCTTGAATGCCGGAGCCCAGAAGAAGACCTGCTTTTCTTCCATAGCCGGCGTAATGGGCTTGGGAAGGTTGGCGATACGGACCAGATCGGCAAGAGAGGCCAAGGGAATCCCGTCAAAACGGAGTTTCATGCGCCAGAAGGGTAAATAACGAAGCGGGGTTCCGGAACCCTCCATGACGGCAAAAGGGATACGCTGAAGAGATGTGCCGTCACATGACCACATGGATTGGCAGTTCTTGCAGCTCATTAGGAGGGTGTCCTTTGTCCCTTGCAAATCCTGACCGCAATGGGGACACAGGGTGGCGATAAACCGGGTGTGGTCCCGCTCCGATGGGTTCAGGACCGGGTACATCCTGCTGTCGTCGTCTGTCCATGGCACAACCGGTCTCTGATCGAAAGCATCATGTAGGGCATTTTTTTTCAAGACCATGGGGGTGTAGATGAGACTGATGGTGTCGCCGATGAAAATGTCCCGGGATTGGGCCCCTTTAGCCGGGATTTCCTGGGGAAGTACCTGTTCAGCTTTCAGCGCCGGCCTGAGGAAATCGCCCGGCGTATCGGGGGTGAGAAACCTCAGCTTCATGGCTTGGGGGCGCACCCCCAGAGAGGGAACCAGGTCTGCGAGGGGAAGCGCCTTGAGACTTGTATCGAAATAGCGATTTGTTGTTTCCAGGGGTTTCATAGTGTAAGCGAGACCGCGGATTCGCCAGTAGGGCATATAGATGAGGTTATCTGCGGCGGGGGCGGGAATATAGTAGTGAAAAGGACCGGCCGAAACAATGAACAAGCGGATTCGGCAGAAGGTGCAGTCCAGAAGGCGGTCTGTTTCCTCCATGATTACCGGCCCTCCGCACTGGGGGCATTGATGCTGAATCTGCCAGTTAGATCCGTTCACCGCATTGGTTGCAGAACATGGATTTAGAGATGTTTTCCGTTCCGCACTTCAGGCATTTCGTTGGTTGAGGTTTTTGTTCCACCTGTTTGCCGCATTGGGTGCAAAATTTAGCATTGGCGGCGAGGTTTTTCCCGCAATGAGGGCATTGCTGGAACACAAGGATCTGATGACCGCAACTGGGACAGAATTTTGCTTCTCTGGTAATTGCCTGCTGGCAGTCCGGACAATGTAAGACCTCGACGGTAGGTGCTGTCGGCTGTGTCGGTGACGGACGGAAGGCATCGGCGAACATGGCGGGCATCATGAATCCCATCCCCATGCCCATAGCGGCCCCCGTTTCTCCCTGATTCAGGGAGGCGTTTTCCAGCGCCATGGCAGCCTTCATCTTCAACAGTTTATTCAGATCATCGAAGACGCCCAGCTTGCTTTTGTCGTCGATGGCCTTCTGTACCTCCGGAGGCGGGGTGATGGAGTTGATATACAACGACGTCAAGCCAAGACCAAACTGGTTGAAATCTTTTGTTAACATGTCTTTAAGGCCGTCGGAGAGCTCATTGTAACGGGCCGGAAGATTGAAGATCGTATCAATGTTCTCTCCCATGAAGTCATTGAAACGGGAGACGATAACGCGATTCAGGTATTCGGAGATTGCTTCCGTGGTATAGACGCCCTGGGTGCCGACGAGACTGTTGATAAACAGGATCGGCTGGAGGATGCGGATATTGAACACCCCGAAGGCCCGCAGACGGATCAGACCCAGTTCGGCATCACGAAAGGCTACGGGATCCCTCGTTCCCCAAGTCAGATTTGTGAAGATCTTCAGATTGGCGAAGTAGACCTCTGCCCGCAGGGGGCTGGTCATACCCCAGGGCAGGCTGAGGATCTTGGTCAGAACAGGAATGTTTGCCGTTTTCAGGGTGTGACATCCCGGGCCGAAGGCGTCGCAGGCCTTTCCTTTATAAAAGAAGACCGCCGCCTGGCTTTCCCGGACGGTCAGTTGGGCCCCCCATTTTATCTCTCCGGAACCATCCTGGGGGATTCTCTGCACCATTTGTTTGCCCGATTCATCAAACCACTCGATCACTTCCAGAAAGACGACATTGTCCGTGCCCATGATCTCCACCCCTCATGTTTAAAGATTCCACGAATTTTATAGAGAAAGGACCGGGTCATGTCAAGGACAAAGCTGTCCTTTTAAGTTGATATTTTTACTCGAATATTATAAAAGTCAGCTCATGATTGCCTACGAGACGACATATCCCCGTATCTACAAGGGCATGGCGCTGATTGCCGATCCGATCCACCAGTATGCCTGTTTTACCGTACCCGACGGGAGCGATCGGACGGAAAAAACGGAGAAGGATCTTATCGATTCGCCCTGGCTGCAGCGGTTGCGGCGGATATACCAGTTGCAGAGCGCCCGCTGGGTCTATCCGGCAGCGGAGCATACCCGGTTTCAGCATTCCCTGGGGACCATGCATGTCGCCGGGGAATTTGCCCGGTCCCTTTACCCGAGTCTCCGTGAAATATGTGGAGAAGTGCCCTCGGCAAGATATATTGAAGAGCTCCTGCGCGTCGCCGGGTTGCTCCATGATGTCGGCCATGGTCCCTATGGGCATTTTTTCGACGATCATTTTCTGGATCAATACGGAATAACCCACGAAGACTTAGGGAGGCAGATCATTGTCACCAAACTTGGCAAAGTCATAAGGAAAATCAACAGAAGCCCCTCCGGACCGTTTGCGGAGGGTGAGTTACTTGACCCCCTCCAGGTAGCCTATCTTATCAAGATGCCTGGCGATATTCAGGAACCGGTGCCCCCGTGGCTTCCCTTTCTCCGGCAGCTCTTTTCCGGGATCTATACGGTGGATAATCTCGACTATGTGCAGCGGGACGCTTTCATGTCGAGCATTTCTCTCGATATGGTGGACATTGCCAGAATACGGTATTACTCCTTTTTTACCGACGCCGGCCTGACCCTTCATGAAGCGGGAATTTCCGCCCTCCGCCGCTTCCTGAACGCCAGGTTGACTCTCTACGCCAATGTCTATTTCCATCGTACCACCCGGGCCCTGGATCTTCATCTCCAGGAGATCTTCCGGGATACGATGAATATCCTCTTTCCCCGGAATCCCCTGGAGGACCTGGACGCTTATGGCCAATTGGATGAGTGGTGGTTGTTCGATGCGGTCCGGCAATGGCCGAGTGATGAAGATCCTGCCAAGAGAAAACTTGGCAAGGAGTGGCAACGGCTATACAGCCGACAGGTGAAGTGGAAGATGTCTTTTTCAACGGAGATATCCCTCGAAAGCGTTCATAAGGGCACCCGCTTTTCCGAGGCCGGGGATTATGAAAGACAGATCAGAGGCTGTCTGCCAAAATCTCTCAAAAAACTGGCTCTGCGGGTTGATCTGGCTACACAGGACCCGCGGCCGATCAATCCCATGGCGCAGACGGACAAGCAGGTCAATATCTTCAATCCCGCTGTGGGTCGTACCTCTCAGGAGCCCCTGCGGGACATCTACCGATTTATTCCGGCCCGCATAGTGCATTTCCGGGTCTTTACGATGACCCACGACCATGACGCCGAGGTTACCATGGCGGCGGAAAGCGTTCTGGATAACCCCCGGACGACGTCGAGAACGAATATTTAGTGAAGAATATCCCCCCTTGGCAAAGGGGATGCAGAGGGATTTTCAGGTGTATTTTGAGATGAGAGGTTATTAGGGATGATCCCGCCGGAAACAACGGATATGACGCTGTTTGTAAGGACCTCCGGAGAGGAGGTGGATCAGTGGAACCGACAGCGGATAGTGGATACCCTGATTCGCGAAACGGGGATTGATCTAGAAACAGCGACGGCCATCAGTAAAGATGTGGAAAAAGGCTTATTTGCTTCCGGGGTTTCCGTTCTGACAACGTCTCTGGTCCGGGAACTCGTGGACGCAAAGCTTGTGGAACGGGGGCTGGAGAAGGCCAGGCGCATGCATGCCCGCCTCGGTTTTTCCCTGTATGATGTCGATCGCCTCATTCTGCATCAGAATAAAGAAGACGCCAACGTTCCCCATGGCCCCGAAGGGACAAATCTTGTTCTGGCGCAGGGGATAAAGCGGGAGTACGCCCTCCATAGCATCTTTCCCCAGGAAATAAGCGACGCCCATATCCTCGGGGATTTTCATATCCATGGGTTGGGGTATATCGACCGGCCTTTCGCCATCTGTCAATCCCTGGAGTATCTGAAAAAATACGGTCTGAATCTTCCCCGCTCCCTGACCGTGGCCAAACCGGCCAAACATGCGGAAGTTCTGCTGGCCCACATGGTTCGATTCGGCGCCATTCTACAGGGGTATTTTGCCGGGATCATCAGCTGGAATTTTGTGAACCTGTCATTTTCCCCTTATCTGGAGGGCATGTCAGACCGGGAAGTACGGCAATTAGCCCAGATGCTCGTCTATGAGTTTTCCCAATTAACGGCGGCCCGGGGAGGGCAGGCCATGTTTACCGATATTCACGTCTTCTGGGAGGTCCCCAAGTCTCTCCGGGAGCTTCCCATGATCGGTCCGGCCGGGGAAATCACCGGGCGTACCTGCGGGGAATATGAAGGGGAAGCGCAACGCTTCGCCTGGGCCCTCTTCGATGTCTTTAAGAAGGGAGACGGCACAGGCAAACCATTTATCTTCCCCCGGCCTATTGTACACCTTACCCCGCGGTTTTTTGAAACTTCCGGTCACGAAGACTTTCTTCGCCATGTCTGTGAGGCCGCCGCTATGGGGAATCCCTGTTTCGTCCTGGAGAGGAAGAGCGAAGAGGAGGCCCTCTGTGCCTTCGGTATTCCCGCTAATATTGATGAAATGGAAATACCGTGGCGGGGGCGCTTTGCGGCCATTCAGAGCATCAGCCTCAATCTGCCCCGTCTGGGATACCGGGCCGAAGGTGATACCGAGCAGTTATTTAAAGGTCTCGAAGATGTCATGGCCCTGGCAGCCGGGGCTCATGATCAGAAAAGGGCATTTCTGGAGAGGTTGCTTTCCTATGGAGATCAGGGTCCTCTGTCTGTACTGGCGATGAATCTGGATGGGTTGCCCTATCTGCGCATGGATCGCGCGTCTTACCTGCTGGGCATGGTGGGGTTGAATGAACTGGTACAGATCCACACGGGAAAGCCAATGCACGAGTCTGCGGAATCCTTTGATTTTGGATTTAAGGTTATAGACTTTATGGAGAAACAGGCAGCGGAACTCAGCACCCGGCATGGCATCAGGATGGTCCTGGACCAGCCGCACGCGGAAACAACATCCCACCGCTTTGCCCGTCTCGATCTTCGCTATTTTTCTCCCCAGGCGGGCCGCCATGTCCGGGGAAGTATGGTCAATGGCTGTCTTTATTATACGAATTCAACTCATATCCCTGTTTCTGCCCCATTAAAACCGCAGGAACGGGTCAGCATGGAGGGTCGCTTTCATCCTCTGATCAAGACCGGGGCTGCCAGTCAGTTGTGGATAGGGGAATACAATCCTCCTGCCGGTGATTTGGCAACATTCATCATCTGGGCCTACGGGGAAACGACCTGCCGTCAACTTATTTTTTCCCCCGATTTTACCACTTGCCTGGATTGCGGTAAGACCACCCGCGGACTCAAAGAGCTATGTGGCCACTGTTCATCGGTAAATGTGGATGGTATTGCCAAAATCACCCAGTATTACAGCCGGGTTTCGGACTGGAATAAAGGAAAGCTTGCCGAACTGCAGGATCGTTTCCGCCAGGAACACTTCGACTAAAATCATTCCTCGTATTTTCAAGCCCCCCTATTATGGGGCTGTTCAAAAATGCTCAAATGCAAGGCGCGCAAAAACCGAACCGCGAGGCGTATATGGACATACGTTGAGCGGTGAGGTTTGCAGCGGAACACAGCAGATGAGCGTTTTTCAACAGCCCCCATTCTCCCTTTTATTCTCCTTCCGACCTTGACACGGGAAGGGTGGATAAATATATTAGCGCCGCTTTGAAGGCAGGGAGAATATGGAAGACCTAATAGTAAAAATTTTTAAAGAGAGCAGTCAGCTTAAGGAAAGCTTCGTAAATGACAATCTCTCGATCATTGTCCGGGTTGTCAATGTTATGACTGCGGTTCTAAAGGCGGGTAACAAGGTCATGATCTTCGGCAACGGCGGCAGCGCCGCCGATGCCCAGCACCTCGCTGCGGAATTCGTTAATCGATTCATGATCGAGAGGCCGCCCCTGCCGGCTATCTCTTTGAGTACTGATACTTCCATAATAACCAGCATCGGAAATGACTATGATTTTTCCGAGATCTTCAGTAAGCAGATTCGCGCCCTCGGGCAGCCAGGAGATATGGCCTGGGGAATAAGCACCAGCGGGAGATCGAGAAATGTCTTCAAGGGGCTGGAACAGGCGAAAAAGATGGGATTGATCACCTTGGCCCTGACGGGAAAAGATGGTGGAGATATAGCGGGTATTGCAGATTATACCCTCAATGTGGCCTCCGACAGCACCCCCCGGATTCAGGAAGTGCATATTACCGTGGGGCATGTCCTCTGTCAGATGATCGATCTCAAACTCTTTCAGAGACCGGATATTAAATAAAGACAGTTACCGAATGGTTTTGGATTAATTAATGGTAAAGAAGCCAAAGAAGGATACAAAGGACGGCAGCGGTGCAGAGGCGGAGGCCAATGCTCCTTTGAGTACGGAGGAGTCGAGGACCGAGGAAGTTCATGATGGCCATGCCCTGGAATTTCAGGAAAAGGTTAAGGAAGCAGCAGATAACTATGACAGGTATCTGCGCGCCGTTGCTGAACTCGACAACTATAAAAAGCGGGCCGTAAAAGAGAAGGCGGATGCGATCAAATACGGCAACGAGACGCTTATCAGGGACTTACTTCCCTTAGTAGACAATATCGACCGAGCCCTGAAGCATGCAGAGACCTCCTGTGATTTTGAGGCCTTTAAGAAGGGGTTGGCGATGCTTCAAACGCAGCTGATCTGCTCCCTGGGAAAACACGGTGTGGAGGCCATCGACTGTGCGAGCAAGGCCTTTGATCCTAATTATCATGAGGCCCTGATGCAGGTCCCCAGTATGGATCATGAAACCAATCAGATCGTGGATGAATTGGAGAAGGGGTATTTATTGAACGGCAGGCTGCTGAGGCCGTCCAAGGTTTCGGTATGCAAGCGGCCCGACAACGGCAATCAATGAAAATAAGTTGCAGGTCCTTAAGCAGGACATAAAGGAGGAGGATTAACCATGGGAAAGATTATAGGGATTGATTTGGGGACCACTAATTCCTGTGTGGCGGTCATGGAAGGCGGCGACCCGGTTGTAATCGCAAACCAGGAAGGGAACAGGACGACCCCGTCCGTTGTAGCCTTTACGGAGAGCGGAGAAAGATTGGTTGGGCAGGTGGCCAAACGTCAGGCCATTACCAACTCGGAAAATACGGTCTATGCCGTCAAGAGGATGATCGGGAGAAAATTCAGCACCAAGGAGGTCCAGTATGACAAGGGCATCAGTTCTTATCGGATTACCGAGGCGCCCAACGGCGACGGCCAGATAACGGTACGGGGAAGGGACTACAGCCCCGCGGAGATTTCCTCGATGATCCTCGTCAAGATGAAACAGACGGCGGAGGATTATTTAGGCGAAAAAATAACCGACGCCGTAATCACCGTCCCGGCCTATTTTAATGATTCCCAGCGGCAGGCGACCAAGGACGCCGGCAGGATAGCCGGTCTGAATGTTCGCAGAATCATCAATGAGCCGACAGCGGCAGCCCTGGCCTATGGTCTGGACAAGAAAAAAGAAGGAAAGATTGCCGTATTTGACCTCGGCGGCGGGACTTTTGATATATCCATTCTTGAGATCGGCGATGGTGTCTTTGAGGTGAAGTCGACCAACGGTGACACCCACTTGGGCGGAGAAGACTTCGACCAGCGTCTGATTGACTTCCTGGCGACCGAATTCAAGAAAGACCAGGGGATTGACATCCGGAGTGACCGGATGGCCCTCCAGCGCCTCAAGGAAGCGGCGGAAAAGGCGAAAATCGAGCTTTCGACGGCCATGGAAACGGACATCAATCTCCCCTTTGTCACCGCTGACGCCTCGGGACCGAAGCACATGAATATCAAACTCACCCGGGCAAAATTTGAGGGTCTCGTCGAGGATCTTATCGAGAAGCTGGAAGCGCCTTGTCGCACAGCCCTCAAGGATGCCAACCTGTCCTCTCAGGAGGTATATGAAGTCATCCTCGTTGGCGGCATGACCCGGATGCCCCGGGTGCAGCAGAAAGTGAAGGAAATCTTCGGTAAGGAGCCGAGTAAGGGCGTGAATCCCGATGAAGTCGTCGCCGTCGGTGCGGCCATTCAGGGCGGCGTCCTGGCCGGTGATGTCAAGGATGTCCTGCTTCTGGATGTGACGCCCCTGTCTCTGGGGATCGAGACCCTGGGCGGCGTCCTGACCAAGCTGATCGAGAAAAATACGACCATTCCCACCCGGAAGAGCCAGATCTTTTCGACGGCGGCGGATAACCAGCCGGCGGTAAGTATCCATGTCCTTCAGGGAGAGCGTCCTATGGCGGCGGACAACCGCACCCTGGGCCGATTTGAACTCGTCGGTATTCCTCCGGCGCCCCGGGGATTGCCCCAGGTCGAGGTGACCTTTGACATCGACGCCAACGGTATCGTCCATGTGTCGGCAAAGGATCTGGGTACGGGCAAGGAGCAGAGCATCAAGATCACCGCATCCAGCGGTCTGTCGGAGGAAGAGATCCAGAAACTCGTCAAGGATGCCGATGCCCACGCCGAAGACGACAAACGGAAGCGTGATCTTGTGGAGACGAGAAATCAGGCCGACGCCTTCGTTTATAGTGTGGAAAAGAATATCAAGGAATTCGGCGACAAGATCGACGCCGCAGAAAAGGCCAAGATAGAAGATGCAATAGTGAGAACCAAAAAGGCCATCGAGGGCGACGACATCGAGGCCATCAAGAAGGTCCAGGAGGAGCTGACGACGGCCTCCCACAAATTGGCCGAGGCGATGTACGCTAAAACGGCAGGTGAGCAGCAGTCCGGTCAAGGCGCCGGCGCGGGAGCGGGAGCTGGGGCAGGTGCCCAGGCGGGTGGTCAGCAGCCCGGTGGCAAAAAGGACGACGATGTTGTCGATGCCGACTTTGAAGAAGTGAAATAGGACTCCGAAAATCAAACCTTTTCATATGCCCGGAAGTTTGTTAAGAAACTTCCGGGCTTTTTATTGAGGATGAGGGCATGCGTTTTCTTCTTACCAATGACGACGGGATCTACGCGAAAGGATTGGCTTCCTTATATCAGGAACTTTCCCGGGATGCGGAGTGCCTTGTTGTCGCCCCGGAAATCGAACAGAGCGCCGTCGGACATGCCATTACCATCTTTCGGCCCCTTATGGTCCGGGAAGCCCGAAAAAACGGGAACGCCCTTGGCTATGCCGTAGCGGGAACGCCGGCGGACTGCGTCAAACTCGGCATTCGGGAATTATCCGGGGGACCTGTCGATCTGGTCGTATCCGGAATCAACCGCGGTGCCAATGTCGGCATCAATGTGCTCTATTCGGGAACTGTCTCCGCGGCGACCGAAGCGGTCATTCTCGGGGTGCCGTCCCTGGCGATATCACTCGATTCCCATAAGGATGCTGATTACACCTATGCCGCCCGCTTCGCCCGGAAAATGGCGGCCTTCATCCTCAGACATTCATGGAAAGATATCGCTGTCAACGTCAACATCCCCGCCCTGCCGGAAGGCGAAATCAAGGGTGTTGTCGTCGTTAAGCAAGGACGGGCGCGACTGCTGGAGAATTTTGAAAAGCGGGTGGACCCCCGGGACAACACCTATTACTGGTTAGCCGGGGAGACGCATCTGGCCGCCGATGAATCACCCGATTCCGACGCCTCTGCCCTGCGCCAGGGCTACATAACCGTAACCCCCATCTATTACGACCTGACCCGCTACGATGTACTGAAGGAACTTGGCGACAAGGTAAAGACTGATATGGAAAGCTTATTCTAACCCCATCCCCACCCTGGCCCTCCCCTTGAAGGGGAGGGAAGTCATTAAAAATAGTACTTATCAGCGGGTCAGCAGCACCGGGATCGTGCTCTTGCGAATGACCTGTGAGGTGGTGCTGCCGATGAAAAGCTCGTGCAGGCGGTTGCGCCCGTAAGCCCCCATGACCATGAATTCGACGGACCCTTCCCTGATGAATTGCAGGATCGCCCGGTCCTCCTTTCCTCCCATCACAATCATTTCGCAGTCGATCTGAAAGGCTTCGAGATATGCCTCGGCCTTCTTTGACCATTTAGCGGCCCGGCCCTGATCGTCCGTTACCATGAGTATAGTCAGGGGCCAGGCCATCTTGTCGGCTAAAAAAACGGCTAATTCCAGCGCATGCTGGGCGGGCGGGCTGCCATCATAAGCCAGGCCGATACTTTCGATATCCTGATAGGACTGGGGGGTGACCAGCACCGGTTTCCCGGCGTTACGGACAACGGCCTCGGCGGTGGAGCCAAGAATCCCGCCCTTGGCGATGTGAAAATGTTCGCCCCGCTGAGCCAGGATGATCCAGTCGTGATTTTTTCCTTCCTCGACGATCGCTTCCCCGATGATCCCGACCGCCTTGCGCGTTTCCGCCGGAATCCCTCCCTGGGTGCAACGCTCCTCGAAGGCCTTCAGGATGACGTCTGCCCGATCTTCGAGCCCCTTTTCTATGATCGGGTATAATTCCTGGTAGGGTGGCAGACCAATGGAACCAGAGATATCGGTAATCACCGGTCCCTGAATCAGGCGAATGTCCATGACGTGCAAGCCCGTTAGCCGTGCCTCCAGACGTTTGGCGATGTAAACGCCATAATCGATGGCCGTGTTCCCGTAATCGGAACCGTCGATAGGAATCAGGATTGTCTTAATCATTATGGCTCCTTTCCCTGTTTGCTGAAATCTCCGAGATTTTTCATGAGATCATCTACCCTTTGTTCTCTTTCCCGGACGTCATGCTCGTCCTCTTCCATGTCTCCCTGGTCATCGACCTGTGATTTTTTGATTTCCAGGCTGTTTTCATCATAGAAGTGATACTTGCCGACAAGCTTGCCGTTGCGGTAGCTGGCCTGTTCTTTGATCCGGCCGTTCTTGTAGTAGGCGAGGTATTCCCCCTCCCGCTTGTCGTTTTTGAAACTTCCCTTTTCCCGGATTTGCCCGTTTTTGTAGTAGGAGATATAATCGCCCTCAAAAAGGCCATTGCGGAAGTTTTCTTCGTCCTTGATCTGCCCGTCTCGATAATACAGCAGGTATTTGCCTTGGAGCTTGCCAGCTTCGTTGTAGTATTCCTCTTCCCGGATTTGGCCGTTGTCGTAAAAGCAGACATACTTGCCGACCAGACGGTTATCCTTGAATGTCCCCTGTTCACGAAGCTGTCCGCCCTGATAGTAGGACATCGCTTCCCCGTTTTTCACACCCTTGCGGAATTGCACACGGACCATGACCTGGCCGTTGCCGAAATAAGAGGTATACTCACCTTCCGGCTTCCCGTTGATGGTAAAGCGCCGCTCAATGACCTGTTCCTTGTCATTGTGATATATTTCCTCTTTGAGATTTCCCTTCAGGGGCATGGTGCGATCCTTTCTTCACCAGCATATAGGTGAACGGGGAACTTGTGTCAATGCAGATTGTATGTTTTGTCTTCTTTCAACTGTGATTCCTGAGCATCAGCTCTGCGGGATGGGGATTGAGATATATTTGCCCCTCCAGGTAAGGTTTACCGAATTTCCGGACATAATGGGCCAGCAGGGTCACCGGCACGATCAGGGGCAGGGCGCCCTGGTAGTATCTCTCGATGATGTCGAGGAGTTCCTGTTTCTCATCCTTCGTGAGTTGCTTCTTAAAGTATCCCAGCATGTGCATGAGGACATTGGTCTGCTTTTTGGGGGTTGCTATCAGCTTCAATCCCTCCATCAGAAGCTGATGGTATTCCGATGCTGCCTGGGAGATGGGCATTCTCCCGTGATTGGCGGTTATACGGCCCAGCTCCGTCAGGTGTTTCGGACTGTGAGACATCATGAGCAGTTTGTGATCGCGATGGAAAATTTCGAGATCCTTAAAACTAAAATCCGTCTGCATCATGACCTGCCAACGATGGAAGACAAAAACCCTTTCGATGAAATTTTCCCGAATTACGGGATCGTGAAGCCGGCCGTCATCCTCGACGGGCATTAAAGGAAAATGCGCCATGAACGCCCCGGCAAAAATACCCGTTCCCCGGCGGGAGGGGACTCCCGTATCACCATATACCTTTACGGCCGTCATTCCGGAGCTCGGGGATTTGCTCTTGAAGATAAAGCCGCGGAGTGACTCTTTTGCAAGGGAGATGAGTTTCCCCCCCGCCCAGGTCTTCATTCCGGCGGTATGATCGATTCCCGATCTTATCATGATGAGACGGGGCGCGGCGGGATCGCCGACCAGGCGCATGGCCTCCCGGGGCACAGGCAGTCCATATTCGACCTCGGGACAGACGGGGACCCACTCAAAATAACGGCCCAGTGTTTGGGTAAGATAACGGTCCCATTGATGCCCCCCGTCGTAACGGACATTCTCCCCCAAGAGGCAGGTGCTGATTCCTATTTTGATCCTTTCCATAGGCGTATCCCATCCTTTTTTTATGGGGATGACTGAGCAAGGCAAATCACGACCCTTGCCTGGATTTCATTTAATGACATCTCCATTTAACCTTCCGGTCCGGGCAATCCCGTTTCCCGTCGCCCCTTTCCCCTCGGTTACATTGCTGAAACTTCTCTGGGTGTTATAAGCAAAAGAGATCTCCTTCTCCCCGGAAAACCTTTCCAGTATTTGCTCCGAGACCCTGCTTGATGACAATCGCCGGGAACGGGGATCGCAAAGGTACACGGCCGTGATCACAACGCCATTATCTGCAATTGCGGCAAGGACGCGGGGTTCCAATCTCATGTCAAGGATCATATATCTTTCCGACGCCTTATCCATAGTCTCTCTTGCATTTTTCGCCGCATCTTCGCTCTCGTTGGTCACGATCTCTTCAAGGATGGTCATGGCTTTCTTCCAGTTGCTCTCGAAGGTGACGCATACCTCAATAGTGTTCCAGATGTATTCAAACCAGCCTTTGGTAAAATTGACCTGGGGCTCCGTAAAAACTGCGCTGTTTGAAATCTTTATAAGCCGTCCGGTGCGCATATCTTTGGAAATGCCGGAGATGCCTGATTCCATGAGGGTAAACTGGAAAATATCAACATCGATGACATCCCCCGCATAGTTTCCGATCTGAACCCGGTCACCTGTTTCGAATGGTTTCCGGATCATAATAAACAGCCACCCGGCAATGTTGGTGATAGGGTCCTTCAGGGCAATGGCGAGGCCCGCCGACAGAAGGCCGATGAAGGTGCTCAGGGAATGAAAGCCCCGCAGCCAGACAAAGCCAAGAAGGAGGACAAGGACGGATACGGAACAGTATGTGGCCGCCTTTCGCCAAAGAAACAATTTCTGTTTTTCATGAGGGAATTGAAGAAATAATCTTACCAGAGCCCAATGCAGGAGGACGAAAAAGACAAGGGCTAAAGCGGAATCAAAAAGCCGATCGTAGAGTCCCATGCTACGGACATATTCCAGGATGTTTTTCATAGCCAGAGTATCTCAACATGTGACAAAATGAAACAGGTTTTGGTTACGGATTTCCTCATCGGCCTTTATCGGAGCGCGATAATTAATGCTGCAATTCTATAGCACTGCAAGGCAACAGTGCCAAGGTTTTTTTGTGATTATTTCCGGTGTTTATGGCCGGACTGGTTTGACAGACCGGGGGTTTTCTCATCGCCTGTCCCCGTGAATCAAATGATGTGAACCTTTTCATTTGACCTTTTTCATCAAGCTGCGCTAATGATACAAATATCTGTGAAAAATGGCTTCCATTTTTCGGCGGTTGTGCGAAAATGCCAATATTTTCAGTGCTGACGGTGGCGAGGAGCGCTCTGATGGACAAACCGATTTTTATGGACTATTCGCTTGCCATGTTCTGCGGGGGGAGAAGGGTATTCAGGTCCAGGGAGGCGGGACTGAAGCCCCTGGTGGAGTGGCTGGAGATATACCGGGGTAAATATCAGGGTTGCCTCCTCCACGACAGGATTGTCGGCCTAGCGGCAGCAAAGCTGATCGTCTATTCGGGGCTCATATCTGCAGTGGCCGCGGCGGTTGCCTCCACACCGGCCAAATCTTTCCTCCAGGCCCATGAAATAACCTGCCACGCGGCCCTGTGGGTGGATAACATTCTCACTGGCGACGGCACGGCGATTAGTCCCGAAGAGGTGATTGCCCTGGAAACGGATGACCGTGACGATTTCCTAAAGAAAATCTACAGGATGGCCAAAGTAAACATGGACGAATTTGATAGTTGCCGCGGCCAGTGCGGTTATACCCCCTGGTGTCGCGAATGCAGGGAATCAAGGGGACTTACAACGGAATTATTATCATCGGACTAAGGAGGTAATATCCATGGCCTTTTCCCACGACGAAGCCTTATCACTGCTCCATGAGTATATCAAAAACGACAAGATGCTGGCCCATTCCTACGCATCCGAAGCCGTCATGATGGCGCTGGCCCGCCGCCTCGGCCAGGATGAGGGAAAATGGGGACTTGCCGGCCTCCTTCATGATCTGGATATTGAACAGGTGGGGGGCGATCTGACCGTGCATGGCCTCGTCGTCGCAAAAATTCTGACGGAAAAGGGGATAGATCCGGAGATCATCGACGCTATTGCCATGCACAATGAAATGGCGACGAAAAAGAATCGGGAGACCGTTTTCCAGCATGCCTTGGCGGCAGGGGAGACTGTAACCGGTCTGATCATGGCGACGGCCATGGTTTATCCCGATAAAAAGCTTGCCAGCGTCAAGGTTAAATCCGTGACCAAGCGGATGAAGGAGAAGGCCTTTGCCGCCTCGGTAAACCGGGACATTATCCGGGAATGCGAAGTGATCGGGATCCCTCTTGATGAATTTGTACAGATTTCCCTGACGGCGATGCAGGAGCAGAGCGGGCAACTGGGCATGTAAGGACTGCGAGGATGATAAATAGGATTGCAATTACCTTTTGATTCAACGGAATAACGAGGAGTATGGGTGTGGAAAAACAAGGAGAAACAGCGAGAAATCGCGAACCGTCGCCGGAGATCGATGAACTCCTTGCCTTGATCAGGACCCTCCGTTCTCCCGCGGGATGTCCCTGGGACCGTATTCAGAACGAAAAAGACCTCCGCCGGTACCTGCTCAGCGAGGCCTATGAAGTGATCGATGCCATCGCGGAGGGTTCGCCGGCAGACCTCCGGGAGGAGCTGGGGGATCTGCTCTTTCAGATCCTGTTCCTTGTCGTGCTTGCAGAGGAACAGGGGAATTTCAACCTTGCCGGGGTGGTCCGGGGGATATCGGAAAAAATGATTCGCCGCCATCCCCATGTGTTTGCCGACAAGTCGGTCCGGGATGTTTCCGATGTGAAGGACAACTGGGAGAAAATCAAGGCGACCCAGGAGCATAAGGACAAGCATGCAAGTCCGCTATTTGATGGTATATCCCGTTCCCTGCCGGCCCTATCGAGGGCCCAGGAAATAACCGAGCGGGCAGCAACGGTTGGATTTGACTGGGAAAGAACGGAGCAGGTTGTCGAGAAGATTGAAGAAGAACTTCAGGAACTAAAAGATGCCATAGGGCTGAAAAATCAGGATGGCATAGAGGAAGAGATCGGGGATCTCCTCTTTTCCGTGGTTAACCTTTCCCGATTTGCCGGTGTTCGGGCCGAAGAAGCACTGCGCCAGACCACGGGAAAATTCCTGAAACGGTTTCAATATATCGAAAAACGGTTGGAGGAAGAAGGCGTCAGCCTGGAAGAGGCTACCCTTGCCACGATGGACCGTCTATGGGAAGAGGCAAAAGGTTAAATATTCAACTAAAATTGCCGAACGGATTGACGAATTATCGCAAATATGCAAAACATCAACCGATAATCAAGAAGATGGAGGCCCTCAAGATGAAGAATGCTTTTCTCGCCTTATTGCTTTTTATCTGCCTTTCCTCTCCCCTTTACGCCGCCCAATCCACCATTGTGGATGTCGAGGGCAATGCCTGCATGGGAGACGACAAATCGAGAAAGCAGACGGAACAGGCGGCGATGGCCGACGCCAAGCGGAACGCGGCGGAGAGGGCCGTGACCTATTTAAGAAGCGAAACGCAGGTTAAGGATTTCGCTGTTGAAAAGGATCTTATCGCTGCTTATTCCAATGCCGCGGTGAAGGTCATTCAAGAGCTGGAAAAATCCTGGTACAAGGATGCCGCCACCGGTGAATGCTATCGGACAAAGATCAAGGCGGAGGTAGTCCCCGATGAAAAATCCATGAACAAGGCCGCCCAGGTAAAGGACTTTGCCGACGACCCGGCGGCGCCGCTGAAGGTGAAATTATGGACGGACAAGCAGGACTACAAGCAGGGAGAAAAGATAAAAATTTATCTCAAGGGCAACAAACCCTTCCATGCCCGAATTATATACAAGGATACGGCGGGCAATCTCCTTCAGCTCCTGCCTAATCCTTATCGGAGCGAAGCTTATTTCAATGGTGGTATTATATACGAGATCCCCACGGGAAACGACCGTTTTGATCTGGAGGTCTCTCCTCCCTTCGGCCAGGAAAGTATTTCAATATACACGAGCACGTCGCCGTTAGGGGATATTAACCTTACGGCCCAGGGCGATGTATATCGGGTGATGACAAAGTCGACGGATGTGTCCCGCCTGACCAGGGGCGTGAAGGTTCAGGAAAAGTCAGGCGGCAGGAAGGATTTGCCCTCCGAGTTTTCTGAGGAGGTCTTGTCGATCAAAACCGGGCAGTAGCAATAATAACAAATTTTACTTGCGGGGGAAATCAGACGATTTATCCCCGTGAAATCAATAAGGAGCAGCAACATGACGGACGAAAAATCGGGAACGGGAACGACGGCGACTGGCGGAGGCGAGGCCCCTTTGCCTGAGGAGGATTTTGGGGCGATGTTTGAAAAAGATAGCAAGATGCCCGTAAGGCTGAAGCCAGGCCAGAAAATTAAGGCGACCGTAATAAGCATTTCCAAAGACATGGTGTACGTCGACCTGGACGAGAAGAGCGAAGGCGTCATCGATCTGGCCGAGTTCAAGGGTGCCGATGGGATCTGCGCGGTGCAGGAAGGCGACGTGGTAGAGGCCTACTTCCTCCATGTCCGTGACGGGGCAAAGAGGCTTACAACCCTCAGGCACGGGTATTCGACCCTTGATATGGCCGAGATACGCGATGCCCATCAGGCGAACCTGCCCGTTTCGGGAAAGGTCAAAGCGGCCGTGAAAGGCGGATTTGAGGTGATGGTAGGCGGCGTCAGATGCTTTTGTCCTTTTTCCCAGATTGATTTGAAGCGAGACAAGGACAGTGAGACTTACGTCGGCCAGACCTTCCCTTTCAAGGTAGTTGAATTTGAAGAAGAGAGCCAGAATGTTGTCCTCTCGAGGCGGGTCCTCTTTGAAGAAGAAAGGCGGGCTCAGGCCGACCGCATCAGGGAGACCCTTGTCGTCGGGGCGGATCTGACTGGCACGGTTCGTTCCCTGGCGAATTTCGGCGCCTTCATAGATATCGGAGGAGTGGATGGTTTGATACCTATGAGCGAGATGGCCTGGGACCGAACGGAGAAAGCCGAAAATATCCTGTCTCCCGGTCAGGAGGTAACAGTAAGGGTGATCGGTCTTGATTGGGAGAAGGGTCGCCTGACCCTGAGCCTTAAAGCCCTGCAATCCGATCCCTGGGAGAGCGTGGTTGCGGCGTACCGGCCAGGCGGCAGGGTAAAAGGTCCCGTCGTCAGGCTTACCACTTTCGGGGCCTTCGTCAATCTGGCGCCGGGGATAGACGGATTGATCCACATCTCCAACCTTGGGGCGGGAAAGCGCATAAATCACCCCAAAGATGTGGTCGAGGTAGGTCAAGTGGTGGAACCGTATGTAATTGCCGTTGATCCGGCAAAGCGCAAGATTTCCCTGTCCCTTGAAACCCCGTCGGAGGAAGAGGAGCCTTATGTCCCCGAGTCGGGAGCTACCGTCGAGGGTACTTCCGGGGGCTTTGGCAGTTTTGGGGAGCTGATCCATAAGCGCCTGCAGCAGAAACATAAAAAGTAGGCGACACCATCTAGGTAAGGGGAGAACGATTCTCCGATCTTTATCTTGAATGCTTGATATATTACCCGGCAGAGATGGGTAATGTCTTGTAACCTCCCATGTGGACCGTATCGATGATTAAACTTCCCGGTTTGTTAAAGTCGTACGGTTTTTCGATTCTCTTGATCGCTTCCGTAATCTTAGGTTGCACCCTCGGCGTTGTTTTAAAAAAAGACGCTGCTATCTTCAAGCCCTTCGGTGACGCTTTTCTAAATCTCCTGTTTACTACAATTGTACCGCTGGTATTTTTTTCCATCTCCTCGGCAGTTGCGGGGATGTCGAACCTGAAACGCCTCGGCAAGATATTGTCCCGTATGATGCTCTTCTTTATTTTTACCGGAATCATCGCATCGGTGATAATGGTGACAGCCATCCAGTTTTATCCGCCGACTGCCGCTGTCGCTGTCGATCTTGATGCAAAGGTACAAATCGATCAGTTCAAGACCTCCGAGCAAATCGTCAAGGCCTTTACCGCTCCTGATTTCACGGAGATTCTGTCTAAGCGGAATATGCTGGCCCTGATTGTTTTTGCAATTCTGGTAGGTTTGGCGACGTCATCTTGCGGTGAAAAAGGGAGAGCGTTTTCAGAGTTCCTGTCTTCGGCAAATGAAGTGATGATGAAGGTTATATCTTACATCATGTACTACGCCCCCATTGGCCTGTGCGCTTATTTTGCTCATTTCATAGGCGTTTACGGCTCCGACCTCATGGGCTCCTATTTCCGGGCCATGCTCTTGTACTATCCAATCGCCATTCTATACTTTTTTATCGGATTTTCGGCCTATGCCTATCTTGCAGCGAAAAAACGGGGGGTGCGAGCTTTCTGGAGGAACATCATTCCGCCAGCCCTGACGGCCCTTGCCACGGGTAGCAGTGTGGCCACGATACCTGTAAATCTTGAGGCGGCAAATAAAACAGGAATTCCCAGAGACATAAGCGAAGTGGTCATCCCCATTGGGGCAACGATTCACATGGACGGATCATGCCTGGGAGCTGTTTTGAAGATTGCCTTTCTTTTCGGATTGTTTCATCTCGATTTCACCGGTCCTGTTACCATGCTGACAGCTGTCGGCATCGCCATACTCGCCGGTACCGTTATCACAGGAATCCCAAGTGGAGGAGTTATCGGCGATATTCTGATCATCTCACTGTATGGATTCCCTCTGGAGGCATTTCCCCTGATATCCATGATCGGCGCCCTGATTGACCCGCCGGCAACCATGATTAACGCCGTAGGCGACAACGTGGCCAGCATGGTTGTAGCCAGAATGATCAACGGCAAGGATTGGATGATCGCTGGAGAGCAGCCATGATATTGACTTCGATTAGCCGTTTTATTACTTCAATATTAGAGAAAATTCAGCCAGGAGGACAAAAAGTTCTTAGGCAAACAATAAGAAAAGGGTAGTCACTACTAATGGGGAGGGGCAAGAAAAAATGCAGAAGGAACGGCTTGTGATCATCGGCGGAGATGCGGCAGGAATGAGTGCCGCCGCCCAGGCAAAACGGATTAAACCTGAACTGGACGTCATTGTCTTCGAGAAGGGACCACACACATCCTACTCTGCCTGAAGCATTCCTTACTACGTCGGCAAGGTTGTCGACGATATCCGGAAGCTGGTGGCCGTCACACCGGAGGAATTTCGGGACGAATACGGTATTGATGCCCGTATCCTCCATGAAGTCACCGAGATTGATCTGAAAAGACGCCGTCTCCGCGTTCGCAACATCGGTAAAAAGACGGCACGGTGGGAGGCCTTTGATCATCTGCTGGTCGCCACAGGTGCTGTTCCTTTCTGCCCTGAGGTACCCGGATCCGATGCCCGGGGCATATACGGACTGCATTCTCTCCAGAGCGGTATACGGGTGAGGGATGTCATCGACAGGGAGAAACCGAAAAAAGCCGTTGTTATCGGAGGAGGATATATTGGGCTCGAAATGGCGGAGGCACTTATCATGAGAGGCCTCGATGTCTCTTTAGTGGAGCAGGCCAGCCAGGTCATGAACACGCTTGATCCCGATATGGGCGCCCTTGTTTCCGATGCCCTCATGCGGGTGGGTGTAAAGCTCTTCAGGGAAGAAACCTTTCAGGCCATCGAAGTCGCAAGTGGTCGTGTTCAGGCCGTCGTTACGGATCACCGGACAATTCCCGCCGATATCGTTATTTTAGGGCTGGGAGTCCGTCCCAACACGGAACTCGCCGAAGGGGCGGGAATTTCCCTCGGTGTGCGAAAGGCCATAAAAACCAATGACCGGATGCAGACAGACATCCCCGGTGTCTGGGCGGCAGGCGATTGCGCGGAATCATTCCACCTCGTTAGCCGACGTCCTTTTTATATTGCCCTCGGCACTATTGCCAACAAGCAGGGTAGAGTGGCCGGGATCAATCTGGGAGGGCGATATGCCACTTTCCCGGGTGTCGTAGGAACGGCTGTGAGCAAGATATGTGATATGGAAGTGGCCAGGACGGGCCTCCAGGAGAAAGAGATCAAGGCCCTCGGCCTGGAATATGTGACGGGAAGGATCGAAACTGTGACGCGGGCCAGCTATTATCCCCATGCGGGGAAGATAACGGTGAAGGCACTTGCCGAAAAGGGAAGCGGAAGGCTCCTGGGTGCCCAGATCGTCGGCGTTGAGGGGGCGGCCAAGCGGATCGATGTTTTCGCAACGGCGCTGCACGCCGGATTTGGTGTCGCGGAAATGATCAATCTCGACCTCAGTTATGCCCCTCCTTACTCCAGCGTGTGGGACCCGGTGCATCTTGCTGTCCGCCGGGCCGAAGCGGCGCTGACGGGGCGCTTATAAACAGTGCAAGTTATTGTTACCATTTTGGCACCACTATGATATTTTTCTTTAAACGGGGAGGACATCATTATGAGAACCGTGCAGGCAAAAAAAATGGGTTGGCTTTATTAAATTCCGATCGAAACATGCATATTTTGGAGATTGATTTTTCTAAAGAACATGGCTATTTATAACGACTGGCACGATGTTGAAACATTCAAATTGAATTGATCATGGGGGTTGTGCATATGAATTTGATAGCCATAGACGAAACGAAATGCAGGCATGATGGAATATGTGCTGCCGAGTGTCCCTTGAGTTTAATAAATCAGCCTGACAAGAACAATCTCCCTACCGAGAGGGAAAAAGCGGAAGAGTTGTGCATTCGCTGTGGTCACTGCGTTGCTGTTTGTCCTCATGGCGCCCTGTCTCTCCGCAGCATGAGCCCGAAAGATTGTCTTCCTCATGACGATGATCTGCGCCCAAGCACCGAACAGGCAAAATATTTTCTCCAAAGCAGGAGATCCATCCGCGTTTACAGGGATAAACCCGTAAACAGGAAGACAATCGCAAAGATCATCGATATAGCCCGCTATGCCCCTTCCGGGCATAATAATCAGTTGGTGGAATGGCTGGTCATCTATGATAAAAAAGATGTTCAAAATTATGCCTCCATGGTTATTGACTGGTTGAGATTCATGATCAAGGAATACCCGGAAATGGCTGCCGGTTTTCGTATGGACTTGCTTGTCAAAGCTTGGGAGGATGGAAACGACCGTGTATGTCGTAATGCCCCACATATAATCATTGCTCATGGTCCCGAACAGAATATGATGATACAAAACACTTGCACAATTGCCATGACATATCTGGAACTGGCTGCCTCATCCATGCATCTGGGGGCATGTTGGGCAGGATATTTCAACCGGGCAGCGGCAAATTGGCCACCTTTAAAACAAGCTCTGGGCTTTCCGGAAGGAAACAGTGCCTTTGGTGCAATGATGCTGGGACATCCGAAATATAAATATCATCGGATACCGCTACGTAATGAAGCGAAGATCATGTGGAAATAAGGACATTGGACGCGAGGAGCAAAGAATCGATTTTAGAAAAAATCTCTATGCCACCGAAGATGCTGATATTCATTTTGATCACTTCTTTTACCCTTGTGGGGTGTATGAGCAAATCCCAACATTACTATGCCACGGGCGACCATGCCGCCATGATCAGGGAGTTTGACAGTAAAGAGGGATTCCATGCATTAAACAGCATCGATTTACACTATTTATGCCCTTCTTTCCTGGCCATGAGAAAATATCAGAAATCTTTACAGTGCGCCGATGAACTTGAGAGCAGGGATAAAAGCTCGGTTAATGCTCTCGGTCAAATTTTTACACCGAGTATACTCAAAGTGCGGGCATATCTGATAAAACTTCAAACATATCTCGACACCGGTGATTTCGCAAAGGCAGTAGAATATGGAGAAAAGGCATATGACTTGGCAGCACAGGGCGGCTTTTCCCTGTTCACTGGGATGGATGGTCTTGGCATAGATATTCTCGGCGACCTGGGCCTTGCCTATGCAGTCTCCGGCAATCGTGATAAAGCAAGAGAGATGATCAACAAGTTAGATCAGTATTCCATGTCTATTATGCGCGGCTACGTCTTTGAACCATATCGTCAACTTCAGAAAATCCGAATTGCTTTCGCCCTGAAAAATTATGACGAAGTCTTATCCCTCTGCAAACTTAATGAAGGAATTTTTGATGGAAAATGGTGGGCCAACATGCCGGGTCACCGCTTCTCATACAGCAAGCTCAACATGAGTTTCATAAAAGCAAAATCTTATTATGAATCCGGCAATATCCATGCCGCCGACGAATTGTATACACTTTTACTTAATACCCCCAACATCTCCGAAAGCTCTGACATCTATTACTATTCCCTTTCTGATCTTGGGTCGATTCGACTGGCGCAGGCGAGACATTCCGAAGGTATCGAGTTGCTAAGCAAGGCAGTGGATGAAATCGAGTTACAGAGGTCCACCATCGCCACAGAAAGCGCCAAGATCGGATTCTTTGGGGACAAACAAACTGCATATAAAACGCTGATCGGGGCATTGTTCGCTCAGAGACAATATAAGCAAGCACTTGAGTATGTGGAACGTAGTAAGGCTCGATCGTTAGTGGATATGCTTGCAATCAAAACTAATTTTGCCATCCGGTCCGGAAATGAACGTCAAGTAAGAGAACTTCTTGCCAAGCAGGAGATTGAGGAACAAGAATCTCTTATTGGTGAGAGTATTTCTCAAAGGAGTAACACTAGAGGATTAATCATCAAGACTAAGGAACAATTGAAAAGGCAAACAGGTGAAATTGCCTCGCTTGTAAGTGTTACATCCATGTCCGTTGAAGAAATTCAAAAGTTCATTCCTGTAGATGAAACATTAATAGAATACTATTATAACGAAAAAAATATATACATGTTTATTTTAACGTCACAGGATTTATCAGCGATCCAATTCGAAATCGGCACGCTCATGGAGGACATAAGGGCATTTAGAAAGTCTCTGGGAAATGCCTCCGGTATCCAACATGAAGAGATTGCAAAAAGATTACACGAAAAGCTAATCAAACCTATAGAGAGTTCATTTAAAACCACTAAAGTGATCATAGTTGCTCACGGGGCACTGCACTACATTCCATTTTACGCTTTACGTGACAACAAGGACTATGTAATTGAACGTTACAGCATCCGTATGCTTCCCAGTGCCAGTGTGTTAAATTACCTGCAAGGAAAGAAACCTTCAAAACCAGGCGATATATTGGCTTTTGGAAATCCAGATTTAGGAGAACCCAAGTTAGATCTTGTCTATGCGCAAAATGAAGCGATTGCCGTCTCCCAGACACGACCACATTCTAAAGTGTTTCTCAGAAAAGAGGCGACTGAAGCGGCATTAAACAAGTATGGTGAGGGTTTTCGATACATCCATTTTGCAACGCACGGAGAATTTGATGCAGACAAACCGTTGAATTCTGCCTTACTTTTGGCCGTGGATGCAGAAAACGATGGAAGGTTGACCGTTGATAAACTCTATTCCATGAAACTTAATGCCGATTTGGTGACTTTAAGTGCTTGTGAGACAGGATTAGGCAAAATTGTCAACGGTGATGATATTATAGGATTGACTAGAGGTTTTCTCTATACTGGAAGTAGCTCAATTGTGGCGAGTCTATGGAAAGTTGACGATTTGGCTACATCTCAACTGATGGTCCGTTTTTATAGGGAGTTGGATAGGAGCGACAAGCGGGAATCATTACGAACAGCGCAATTGGAAATAAAAAAGCAATACCCCCATCCCTATTACTGGGCTTCATTCAACTTAACGGGGAATGCAGATTAAAACAAATCAATGTAAATGCTATATTAGAAGGTTTACAAATAATCTATTGGGCTTATTTTACCTGTTCCACAATTTGTTATTGTTGGTTCTCGCTGTATTATTATTCGCTGAATTGTAGATATACACAAGGTCCATCCGATGCACGTCATTATTTTATGAATGGCAGTCAATTCCTTCAAATCAAGTCTTCACCGAGGCTGGTCGTGCCAGTGCATTGAATTCGGAAAGAAAAGTCCGATTTTTTGAGCGTGATTATTTTGGCAGGAGGTGGTAACTTCCTCCGCTCTTAAAACAACGGTCGACGGATTTTGAGAACCATTCGAAAGTATACATGGAAATGCTTATAATAATCTGGAGCCTCTGTGAAACCAGAAGGTAAACAGAGAAAACAAACCTCAACCTGACGTGTTAGGAGAAACCGCTCTACTCGACTCGCTAATAATTAACTGAGAAGTCTCAGCATCACATAAAATTTAAGGTGGAAAAGACAATGAAAATTAGAAGCGTCAATCTATGGACGATTGCTATGGCAGTCCTGATGGCCGTAACCCTGCCCTCATTGGCCATGGCACAGGAAATCAAGGTGGGAGCTGGCGCCGCTGGAACGGAAGACATTTTCAACAAGATTAAGGTACCCTTCGAGAAAACCAGCGGGATAAAGCTGGTCCTCATTTCAAACGGACCGGTAGAGGCACTAAAAGAACTGGACAAGGGCCTCTTGGAGGTAGCCGTCGGAGGGGTAACATTTCTAGACTGGATGGAGATGATGGAAAAGGAAGGATATAAGGTTCCCGACAAGAACGTCTACAAATACCGAGTGATCGGCAAAGACACAGTAAAGATCATCGTAAACAAAGAAAATACGGTCAAGAAACTCTCGCGGAATCAGTTGAAGAATATCTTTACAGGCAAAACGGTCAACTGGAAAGATGTGGGCGGCAAGGACATACCCATTACGGTAGTCTGGGGAAGCAAGATTCCGGGGACGAATGCGGTTTTCATGAAACAGATCATGGACGGCGCGGTCTTTACCAAAAATGTTCAGGAAGCGACCACTGCGGCGGAGATCAAAAAACGTATAGCCTCGATTCCTGGGGGCGTCGGTTTGGGGCCTGTCTCTATCGTAGATGCAACGATTTCCGCCCCGGAGATCCCCGAGGTAGGCAGGCCGATTACGGCAATTACCAAAGGCGCGCCCTCACCCAACGCTCTGAAGCTTTTTGACTTCATTCGTGGCGAGGGGCAAAAGTATCTATCCAAATAGGCAAGAGAGAAGCTTGGCTGTGGGCGTGGAAGGGGGCGTCCTTTTCCCCGCCCGCCGAACGCAGTCTCAAGCAGGATAGTAAATATCGCTATCTGGACTGCGGTGCCCCGCACAACGGGATCGTTCGCGTCATTGCCTTCATGCAGTTCAAATCTGCATATCATGTTCCTCTCTGGGTTTGAGGAATACCCTTTATAAGGTAGCGCCAGAGCATGGAGTCAAAAGATGAGCAAGGAGACAAGATGACATTTCAAGAATCTATCGACTTCATGAAAAGAAACCCCAACGGCTTTCTTGCCACAGCAATCGGGGATAAGCCACATGTCCGTCCAATGACTGCCTGGCTTGCTGATGAAACAGGGATTTATTTCTACACATCCCGGATCAAATCCCTTGTATCACAGCTTGAAAAGAACCCCAATGTTGAAATAGCGTTCCAACAGCCTGCTAAGCCACCAGATATCGACTCTATCTTAAGAATCGCGGGGCCGATAGAGTTTGTTGAAGACATGGCAATACGTAGCCGTCTATATGAGACATTTCCCTGGCTGAAAGAGATCGGGACCGGAAGACCGGACAGCCCTACTATTGTGGTGTTCAGAATTCCGCAGGGGCAGTTCAACTATTGGACATGGGAAAATAACGTCAATCCCGGGCCATGGGTTGAATTTCCGTAAAAGCTCTCTAGAATACGGTTCAGCTTTCTTCCCGTTATCAACGCATTGAGGATAATGAAGGCTTCAAGCATCCAAATACACTTCACATTAGCTGATAGTACCAGGTCAATGAAAACGGTTGAAAGTGCGCCGTTTTTTTAAGGCTATTGATGCGGATGGATTACCACCATGTGCAAAATCATTACGTGCATCGACAAGAGATTGAAGGGAAGTCATCCACGATGTTTTATCGGGGGAGTTATTAATTGATGTCTTAAATTGTTTCCACCAGTCCTCATCAAATTCTTTGAGTAGTTTGCAAATATTTGAGTATGAGGGGTTCAGTGATGAATCTCTCACATGCTGTTCAAGAAAACGTTTAATCTGTTTCTTGCTACGATGAGAACAAAAGTCGCATATTATTGATTTGAAAGCCTGTTCAATCGTTCCACATGCGCGGATTAAAGAGTACTTGGTCAGGTATGGCGCAATATTGCTTGTGACCCCGAGGCCATCAATAATAATCTTTACATGTGATAGCTCACTTGAACAATCATCCAAGAGTTTTTGGACTTCGACATTATTCATATTCCAAACCGAATAGCATTGTGGTCGCCTTGCCGATTCGTGTACGAATCGATGCGACGCGCATAGTCTCCTTGGTAATGGCGGCCCGATACGCTCCATCAATCAATAAGCGTCGCCTAGCCTCCTCGACATCTGCTGGCAGCTGTGCATGATTGCTTGATAGTGCAAAATCTGTTGCTATCATGATCGAATCAAATATCGTCGGATTGAACTTTGTGACAAGCCTATCGGGATGAGTTGATGATAGGTTGTGAAATGCGGTACCACCGAAAGCAGCGTGAAGAAATGTGATCGCATTTGTAAATCGTGAGCTATAAGCGGTCAACTCATCATCCGTTGGATCCCGATGTGACTCCATGAAAACATTCAGGAACCGCTTAAGGGAAATACCCTCCTTCTGTTCGTTCCGCATGCTGTCTGAACTCAACGCAAAGAAACGTAGAATGAACTCGAGATCACGCATGCGGACATCCTCTGTCGGAAGCCCATACATATCTCGCCATAATTGCATTTTGTTCAAATCAAAGAGCAGGCTGTTCAGTTTGCCCTGAGATACGCAATTCCTGATCTCCTGAGGAAGAAGAGTTCGTCCCGATGTGTTAATTCTCTCAAATACCTGAAAGAGACTTGTATTTCCCGCTACTGGCCGATCCTGAACGAAAATAATCGCATGAATTGTAGTGTTCTTAATTAGTCTGCATAAACCACTACCTCCGGTAGTGGTACAATAAGCAGGTTAAACCGTTTAAGTTGTTATAATGTACCCCCCTCCTGAAAGGTACCATTGGAGGGAGGTACAAATGAAGAGTCGATTTAAAAAGTTATCACACTCGATATACGAATGCAAATACCACAT
>JANXZC010000072.1 GCA_025355725.1 Syntrophus sp. (in: bacteria) | reverse complement strand
GCGATCCTCCGGGTGGACATACATCTGGTGTTTAATATGTCTCACACCGTGGATCAACTCTTCGGGAGATGCATATCCGAATATGCGTGCAAAGGCTTGGTTCAAGTTGAGAAAAGTTCCGTCCGCAGCGATCTGGAATATTCCCTCCGTGGCATTCTCAAAGATGGTCCGGTATTTTTTCTCGCTCTGCCGGAGGGCTTCCTCCGCGACCTTGCGATCCGTGACGTCACGGATCGACTCAATGGCGCCGACGACATTTCCTTCCACATCCCGCAGGGCGCTCACTTTCCCAAACAGGTAGACCTTTTTGCCTCTTAGGGACGGGATATAGGTTTCGGCGAAAATGACCTTTCCACGCATATCAATATTCGTATATTTTACCGATAGGTTGTCGTCGCCGCTCTCGAATAGCAGGTCGATGAGGATCGGCCGCCGTTCTCCATAGAACGGCAGGCTGTATTCATAATTGCCGCGACCCAGCATATCGGACGCGGCAACGCCGGTCATCTCCTCAATAGCCCGATTCCAGGCCACGACCCTGCGCTCCTTGTCGATGGCAAACGTCGCATCGGGAAGAAAATCGATGATATCATGGAGGCGCCGGTTGGCCGCAAGGAGTTCCTCCTCAACCCGTCTGCGGTCCGTGATGTCGCGGACATTCATCACAAAACCGGCAACAATTGGATTATCCAGGAGATTTTTGCCGACGCCCTCCAGAACACGCTCGGTGCCGTCTTTATGCCTGATACGGAAAGCGTTTGGGATGACGACTTCTTTGGTCAGCAATGCCCGGGCAAAATCTTCAATCGCTCTCGAATTATCGTCCGGCAGAATCAGATCGAAACCGCTCACTCCGATCAACTCATCGGGCCGGTAGCCGACAAAACGTTCAACCGAGGTACTTACATAGGTGATGTTCCCCTGGGCATCCACGATAAGGATGATATCGGATGAATGTTCGGTGATCGCCTGGAAATAGGCCTCCCTATCTTTGACGGCACCCTTCGCTTTTCCTTGTTTTCTCATATCCTGGATGATCGTACTACTACTCACTTCGTGCGCTATGCCACCAGATCGCCCGTGTTGCTGCGCTAATCACGTCGGCCCGGTGATTGCGAGGCCTGCCGCCAACGATTTTTTGCCCTAAAGAAGCGGAATATTAGCTAAGAAAATTAAGACATTTTCTTCCGTCCTTCATATGATAAATGATGGTTCTTGTCAAGGCAACCGGGTGGACCGAATTGACTCAAATTTTATGCTACCGAAGGAGGCTAACAAAAGGACCTTTGACGCATAATTCGATGCTACCAAATACCAGATTAACAGAAAAGATTTGCAACGGCTGAACCCTTTTGCTATTATCCCCGACAGTGTCGAAACCAGATCTGAAAGGAGGAACTATGAAAAAGTGGATGTTGACGATGGGCATCGTTGCCGTAATGATGCTTTTCGCCGGGGCGGGATTCTGTCAGAAAGGCGGCGACGGCAAGGTCAGTATGACGGAATGGAACAAGATCATTGAATCGAAAGTGGCCGAACAGGCGGGTGTCAACGGGATTATCAATTACGAAGACGGCTATGTGGAAGCGCTGGGCATCGCCGCCCCCCCGGAGCGGTACATGGGGAAACCCAACGCCCGTCCTATGGCGCTGCGGGCCGCCGAGGTGGTTGCTTACCGTAACCTCCTGGAAATCGTCCAGGGAGTGCGGATCGATTCCAATACGGTGGTTAAGGATTTCATGACGGAAAGCGACACTATTCGGGCTTCCGTGGAAGGCCTCGTCAAAGGGGCAAAAGTGGTGAACAAGGAATATCTGTCTGACGGAACGGTAGAAGTGACCATGAGGATGAACCTAAGCGGCAAATTGTCCCAGACGATTATCCCCAGGGCCTTTGATAAGCAGCCGGAATCAGCGCCACCGCCCCCACCCCCGGTAATATCTGCCCCGTCAGGAGATATCTTTACCGGTCTTGTGATTGACGCCCGGGGTCTTACCGCCCGGCCGGCCATGTCGCCCAAGGTCGTCGATGAAAACGGCAAAGAGGTTTATGGTTCCATGAATGTGGATCGTCAGTATGCCATTCAGCAGGGCATGACGGGCTATGCTCGGGATCTGACTGCTGCCCAGAGCAACCCCCGGGTCACCAACAATCCTGTCAGCGTCAAGGGCGTCAAGGCTGACGGTCCCGGCAAATGCGACATCGTGATCAGCAACGCCGACGCTGCGAAGATCCGGGCCTCCGGTGAGAATCTCAGCTTTCTGAAGAAGTGCCGGGTCATGATCGTTCTGGATTGAGCATCTTTACAGTAAAGCAAAATCCTTTTAACATCATTCTATCTTTTTATCGTGACCGCAGTCCCGCAAAGGCTGCGGTCATCATCTTTAAAGAGCTTATAAGCCGATGGAACCGAAAATTCACCTCCTCCCCGAAGAGCTGACCCACAAGATCGCCGCCGGTGAGGTAATCGAGCGGCCGGCCTCCATCCTCAAGGAGCTGATGGAAAATGCCCTTGACGCCGGGGCGACCAACCTCCAGATCGAAATAGAAAAGGGCGGCTGCGCCTCGATTCGCATCACCGATGACGGCGAGGGCATGGACCCGGCCGATGTCCCCCTGTCCTTCCGACGTCATGCCACCAGCAAACTCGCCGTTTTTGACGACCTCTACCGACTGTCAACCTTCGGCTTCCGGGGAGAAGCCCTTCCCAGCATCGCCGCCATTGCCAGGGTCGAACTGCTCACCCGTCAGCCCCAGGCCGTCGCAGGGACACGGATCGTTGTGGAAAATGCCCGGATACAGGAGGTTCGGGAGACGGGTTGCCCGGTGGGAACGGCGATCTTTGTCAGCAGGATCTTCGACGCCGTCCCTGTGCGCAAAAAGTTCCTCAAGACGGAGGCGACGGAACAGGTGGCCTGCCTGGAGGTAATCACCCGGACCGCCCTCTCTCATGAAGGAGTCAAGATCCGCGTCCTGAGTAACGGCCGCCAGCACTGGGATATCCCCGCCGCCCCGGATAAGGGCCAGCGACTAGGTCTCGTCCTCGGCAAAGACACCCGCGATGCCCTCCTTTCCGTAAAGGGCGCACGGGGAAATATTAGTATATCCGGCTACATATCCCGGCCGGAGATCGCCCGGTCCAACACGAAAGGCATCTACTGCTATGTCAATGGCCGTTATGTCCGGGATCCCCTGCTGAACCACGCCATCATGACGGCCTACCGGAACCTCATGGAGGCGAAACGCTACCCGGCGGCGGCCCTTTTTCTCGAGATCCCCCCGGAGGACGTAGATGTAAACGTCCACCCGGCAAAACTGGAGGTTCGCTTCCAAAATCCCCGGGACATCTATGGATTGATCGTTGAGGCCCTCCTCCACAGCCTCGCCCAGGTTTCCCTGGACATGGACGTCGGACGCGCAGGACTGTCCTCCTCAACAGCGGCGACAAGAACCACAGCCGCCCCCGCCGCCTACCAGACCCGGATCGAGGAGGCACTGAGGCGCTATACCGTTTACGGGGGAAAGAAAAAGCTCCCCTACCAGGATGCCGTCAAAGAAACCTCGGGGCGATCCGGAAACGCGGGGACACGATACGATCCCTCCGGGCTTCCGGCACAAGCCCCCTTCCCCAAGGCGTGGAAATACGGGGACACTATGTCTGCGGATGATGTCTCCGTTGTAACTGGCGATGTATTTGCGCCGGGGTTCAAACCCGATAGGGACAGCAATATTGCCACCGGTCCCGACCCGTCACCGACGGCAGGAGAACGCTCCTTTGCCCGGATGACCTATCTGGGGCAGACCGGGGGGACCTATCTCGTTTTTTCCGATCCCGATGGCCTGATCCTCCTGGATCAGCATGCCGCCCACGAACGCATCCTCTATGAACAGTTCCGTCAGATTGGTGGAGGAGACAAAATTATTGCCCAACCCCTGCTCCTCCCCGAGGTCGTCGCTCTT
>JANXZC010000062.1 GCA_025355725.1 Syntrophus sp. (in: bacteria) | reverse complement strand
GCTCTGCCCTTCCTGTATTAAATTAGCCATGATCTTGTGGAATTTGTCGATGTCGCTAAGGAGGATCTGGGTATAGATATCTTCCTTGCTCTTGAAGTATAGATAGACCGAACCTTTGCTCAGTTCCGCCTTTTTGGCAATGCTCTCCACGGTGACATTCTTGAAACCCTTATCGAAGAAGAGCTTCCGGGCCGCTTTGAGGATCGCACTCTTCCGGTTTTCCTTCTCTCTTTTTCTTCGCTCTTCAAGTCCCACCGGTAATGCCCTCTGTTCCTGTGACTTTTAACCAGAAATTGGATATTGGTCAACTACTGACCAATGGTCATGAACTGGGTACAGAACTTTTACCTCCGTGTCAAGCTATTTTTTCGGCTTATGAAGATTATTCCGGATCAGGCGGGAAATGCCGTTAACTTAATTCGTGATTTCCATGGGGAAGGGCAAAGCGTGCCGCCATTATGCCGGTGCGATGTGGGGACTGATGCAAATAATCAACGAGCGTTTCCGGAGAAATAAGCACCTGCCCCGCCTGTGGAGAGGCATGAAGCAAGTGGGGTCGCCCGTCCAGCATGACGGCGATCCCGACGTGACATACATCAAGGCCTTCCTGATCGGTCGTAATGGCCAGGATGTCTCCTTCCTCGATCCCTCCTCCCCAGCGACTGATTTCTCCTTTTGGCAGGAAATGCCGGGGGGGCTCGGATAGCCGTCTTTCGATGGCGATCATTTGTCGGCAGGCGGCGAGGTCCTGCAAGGGAGGATAGAGTTCAGGATGGGTCGTCATAAAATTAAGGATTTTCTGGAAAGGCCTGCCCCCTAAAGCCCGGGTTATATTCCGGATCACTCCCCTGCTCTCGTTTTGCTGAAGCCATTCGGAGAAATAGTGGAGCCGCGAAGGATAACCGGCAATCAAGCCGTCCCGGTAACGCAGGGATTGGAGGATGGCCGCATAGTAAGCGAAACGGTCATTCCTTGCGTGGCTCATGATTGCCAGGGCGCAGCAATTTTCAACCAGGGTAAAACAGTCGAAGGCGCGGAGATTGATAATGATGCCCTCCGGTCCGGATGTGTCCAGGGTCTTTGCCTCATAGGGGCTCCCTATGAAATAGCGACCTGCCCGCAGGAAGCTGTCTCCCGGCGCCCCCTTCACAGTTTGCTCCTGACGGTCCGCGCTAATGAAACTATGAAGGATTTCTTCGTCTTTGGGATTAACCATTACTGTTTTCCTGCTTCTTGTTTCCTGGTTGCTCCAGAACGGCGGGAATGAAGGTCAAGAGATCATCCACGATGCCCAGGTGGGCGACCTGGAATATCGCGGCGTTCTTGTCCCGATTGACGGCGATGATGCAACGGGAGTTCCGCATCCCCGCAAGGTGGGGCATGGCCCCCGAGATGCCGCAGGCGATGTAAAGGGGCGGAGCGACAGTCCGACCGGTCATGCCGATCTGACGTCGGTGCTCCATCCATCCGAGATCGCAGACGGCCCGGGAACAACCGACGGCCGATTTTGGAAAAACCCCGGCGAGACCTTTGATCAGGTCAATATTTTCTACGGCCCCGATTCCCTTACCGGCGGCGACAATTACCTCGGCCTCGGAAAAATCATAAGCCGTCTCCGGAGCCGGCAATCTCCCCAGTGGTTTGGTCCGGAGATCTTTGGTCGGTATGGAGAGGAAAGAAACACGGGGTGGGCGGCCCCTCTTGCCCGCTGGACTTGCTGCCCCAAGCGACGCTGTTCCTTCCGTTCCCTTGGGTTCCGGAAGGATAGTCATCACGACGGGCCACATTTCGGGGAGGACTTCCATCTGCCATTGCCCCTTTAAGAAGGAGCGTTTAAAGAAGAAGTTCCCTGCGTGCAGGCGAAAGCCCTCAACGGCGCCAATCAGGGAAGCCCCCAAGCGTACAGCCAAGCCTGGTCCATAATCCCAACCCCGAGAGGTATGAGGAATGCAGATAAAGCGGGGATTGATCTCCCTGCAGACGGGGGACAGGGCAGCTATCCATGCCTCGGCGCTATAGGCAGACAGGTGATCGCCGACCAAAACGGCCACGTCGCAGTCGGCCGCTGACATAATCTCATCGGCGTCTTTATATGAAAATTTCTCCGGCCCCCCTTTGCTAAAGGGGTGATTATCATGTTTCGTAGCGCCCGCGCCTGGGTATGGTGGTTGATTTGTGTCCGGGAAATGGTCGGGAATCAATACCATCATGTCTTCGCCGGCGGATTCCGCCAGGCGTCCGGCAAAGGAGATTACTTCCCGACAGGACGGCGTCAATCCCTCCGCTGAGATCTCCGCAATGACAACTATCCCGGATTTCATGGGCCAAGAAATCCTTTCTGGCGGCAGAAATCCAGAAACTGCCTGGCCTTTTCGAGGGGAGTGCCCACGATGAAGGTGCAGGTTGCGGAACTTTCGGTCCGGAAAACACCAGCGATGCGCTCCCGGGGGACGGGGAGGAGGGAGGCCGCGTCAAGGGTTGCGATCTCCTGCTTCCGGGCCCGCAGGACATGGGACAGGGCAGGGTAGCGAGGACGGTTGATGCCTGATTGGATAGTTAGTACCGCGGGGAGATAAATCTCATAGGCGGTCCTTTCTCCTCCATCTTCCTCTCTCTCAACATAGATCGGCCCCTGGGGGGAGAGGAGGCGCTCGCTGATGACGGCGGTGGCACAGGGCATGTCTAAGAGCGCGGCAACAAGCTGCCCCGTCTGTCCATTCATGCCGTCTTCGGCCATGACGCCGGTGAGGATCAAATCGTAATCTTTATCCCGGAGGTAGTCGGCGAGGACGGACGCGGTTTCAAAAGGCGCCAGGGGAGCGGGGCGGTTGAGGAGAAGGAGGGTCGCATTGTTCGCCCCCATCTCCAGCGCCCTTAGCAAAACCTGCCTACAGCGCTTTGGTCCCAAGGAAAGGACGTCCACTGTTACGTCTGTAAAAGACTCCCGAATGCGCAGGGCCTCCTCGATCGCGTATTCATCGGAAGGATTCAACCGGTAGCAGTCGTCATCAGGTGATGACATTGTGAGGGGGCAAGGGTCCTCATCCCCGGCCTTGATTTCATGCCGGCCGGATAATTCCACAAGCTCTGGAGCGAGGATCTGTTTGATGCAGACTAAAATTCTCACGCTGAGATTGCTTTCCTCGTTTTCAAATTGATTCCCTCCGAGGTGGACAAGAAATGAGATGGCCAGGTTATTCTTTCTTCTTGTTTTTCCCAAGAAAGTTAAAGAAAATATAATAAAATACCAACATCAGGGCAACAAAGCCGATTAGGCGGATTGACATTAGTCGGCTGAACAGGTCATCTTGAGTATCGGTAGGGGGTATTCCGTTCCATATAAAGGCCAGCAGAGCTATAGCCCCTGAAACATAGGCGATCTTAAGATAGGTTTTCATGCGCCCTCCGGATATGGTTATAGAACCCGTATGACAGTTCGTCTTCCTTTCAATTTATACAGGAAAGCTGCTTGCTTGGCAACAGATTCATCTTTTCATTGTCATTCCATAAGGCCGTATTTTTTGAGTTTCAGATGGAGGGTGCGGCGGGTGACGCCTAAACGCCGGGCCGCCTCACTTTTATTACCCCCGGCGTCATCAAGAGTGCGGATAACGGCATCTTTTTCTACTTCGTCGAGGGAAGAGGGCCGTTTTTCGCCCCGGGACGAATAATCATCTGCCTCATTATCCGGTCCGGTTGCGATAACCAGGGAAAGTTCCGTTTCCTCCAGATAGTCCGAACGGGACAATACCACCCCTCTCTCGACGGCGTTCATCAATTCCCGGACGTTTCCCGGCCAGGGATAATGGCGAAGACGGTCCATGGCCTGAGGGGAAAAGCCCTTGATGCGCTTGTGATTCTTCTGGGCAAAATGGATAAGAAAATGCTGGGCCAGGATGGGGATATCCTCCGCCCGTTCCCGCAGGGGCGGCGCTATGAGAGTGACGACATTGAGCCGGTAAAATAGGTCTTCCCGAAAACGCCCGGCACCGATTTCCTCTGCCAGATCACGGTTTGTGGCGGCGATGACCCGGACATCAACCTTGACGGATTCATTCCCTCCCACCCGGGTGATTTCCCTTTCCTGGAGGACCCGAAGGAGCTTTACCTGCATGGCCAGGGACATTTCACTGACCTCGTCAAGAAAGATCGTCCCGCCGTCGGACTGGCGGAATTTCCCTTCCTTGCGCCGGTCCGCCCCGGTGAAGG
>JANXZC010000059.1 GCA_025355725.1 Syntrophus sp. (in: bacteria) | reverse complement strand
ACCCTCTTTGATGATAAATTCTACAGGTCGCATCTTCACCTCCCAGGTGATATTATCTGGGGCGATGAATATCATAAATATCCTGTAATGTCAACTAATTACATTAACTAAAGTGGTTTTTATGCCACTAATTCAGGAATTTGATAACCCAAAAATAAATAGGCATATAAGTTATTTAAACAAAATTCTTTCAACACCTACATACATATTTCTGATGCATTTTTTACAGAAGGATTTACCCATCAATACAGTAGTCGAAGTTTTAATGACTTTAGAATCATTCATGCTTCGCCGACACATTTGTGAAATGAGAACGAGTGAGCATGATGATATATTTGCAAAGATGTTGCAAATCTTGGATTCTGATGAAATCGTTGGTACAGTTAAAAAGTATCTTAATGAAGATACCCCAACAGACGAAGATTTCAGGATCAGTTTTCCAAAACACAACTTCAAAGGTAAGTTGATTGACAGGGCTAAATATGTATTAGAGCAAATTGAGTACTTTGAGCATGGCAACACAGGGGAGCTAATAGTATCAAGCAATTCCGAGGTACATTTAGAACATATTATTCCACAAACAATCAGTACAAAGAAGTCAAAAGAAGAATTCGGAGATTGGGAAATATATTTAGGTCCAAACAGTGTTGCCAAGCACAAGAAATATGTTGATTTGATAGGAAACATGACTTTATTAGCTGGTAACCTGAATATTCAAGCCTACAATAATCCTTTTGCAAAGAAGAAAAATAGTTATCGAAGGTCTATCTTTGTGATTACGAAAGAATTGGCAAATCAATCTGACTTTAAATTTCATCATGTCGAAAAACGAGGCCAAGAACTTGTTGAAAAAGCCATCAAAATTTGGAAGATATGAATAATAATGACCAACGCCAAGGCGTTTCAAATACGTTTGTTTTTAGATAACAAAACCCCCAAAATTATTTTTAAGAAAAAGTCAATTATCTTAAATATTCTAATCAAGCAGGTAAAACGGCAAAAAAATGATATTTCGACTCACGTTAAAACTTGCAAAGAAAATCGGAATCGCTCCTCTGACCACTGTCTCATATGATGAGAACAGAGATCTTTTGCTGGACTGGAACGCAAATTTGTTCACAGTGCAGCGCACCCAATATATAATCCTGACAAACACTGCATCACTATACTCCATGGTCATGCATGGTCGGGGGATTACTAACGACAGGCAGTTTATTCGAGAAGTATTGTCCGTTATGAAGGAGTTCATGACCATCGATGGGAATAAAGCAATATTTGAAAAGTTCATCGAACCAGAGGTGAAGAATATATTCTTCTCTAAGATAGTTGACAGGCGAGTCTCGGGATCAATGAACGATCTTATATTTCAGGCGAAGATGCATCTTATCGAGGGGCATAAATCGACATTGGATGTTTCATTTTTCCTCAATGAATCCCCAATGTCGTATTTATGCTACAGTCGTCCCAAAATTGAATTCCAGAAATTAAGCCTGTTCAATAATTCAAATTTAGGACGGGGCTTCGTTTCCCGTCCTTGATGTAATCATAGATGATGTCCTGAGTGAGAACGATATCATGTTCAGCGACATGAATGGAAACATTTTCAATTCCTGCATATAGGTTGCTGCTTTCCATGCGATAGCGATTCTCTTTGACCAGACCGTAGGTTCTTTCGATACCTGTTCGGAATGGCTTGAGTTTCTTATAGATAACGGAGATGGGAGTTGCTGGTCCGAATTTCCGGTAGCTATTGTAGAAGTAGGTGTAACGGGTGTACCCGAACCGGTATTGCTCTTTGTCATAATCACAGTGGAACAGAGATGCTTGCGGGGATTTTTTACAGACTTTAAAACAGGCAAAGCGTGTCCTTTTCCGTTCGTAATCGATCCCTTTGGGTTTCATGGGCAGCCCCCAGAGGCATAGGGGATATCCTTCCGGTGAGAATCCCTTGGGATAGACCATCTTTTTCCGTATGATGATCGGGATAATGCCAAAGAATTCATAGATGTCATGGTGAATCTCCTCGGCGTCATAACCCCTGTCCAAGATTACATAGGAAAATTCAAAGGAAGGATACCTGGAGATCAAAGCCTCTATCAGCGGGATAATGATGTTTTGATCCGATTCGCTGGCCGGGGTAACGATAGTGACCAGAGGAACGCCACTGATGGTGATCAGCGTGTGCGCTTTATGTCCCACGGGATACTTGTGTCCATGGTGTCCTTTACCAAAAAAGGCGACACTTTTGTCTGGAAATCGCCAGTTTCCCGCTTCGTCCTTTTCACCTCTCGTGGAGCCTGAAGTAATCAGAAAGGTGGAATCGGCGACCAGAATGATCCCTGGTTTTCTGTTTTTTGGCAAATCTCTGATCTCTGGTGTCAGCAGCCCAAGGGAGTGGGCTTTGGTCACGATCCGTTTGTGGATTTCGATATATCCATTAATGCCAAGTCTCTGTCTTAATGTGTGAAACGTATTGTGAGACGGTTGAGTATCATGGGTGACGAACCGGTAAAGATCATTTTGTCGGAGTGCTCTGGCCAGTTGTCGGTCTGACAAAATCCTCTCTTTGACTTTGATTATTCGTGCGAGGATCAACGAGATACCATAGCCTTTGGGACCAATTCCGTTATAAAGACTGGCGACGGGCGACAGACAATCCTGATCTATGGCGGAAAAATAAGAAAGAAAATTCCTCTCTTCCGAAGTTAGATGGTTGGGACTCCGTGCCAGGCCGGGCAGTGAAAATTGAAAGTCAACCATGTGAATGCTCCTCATGTTCAATATTGCTGTTCAATATTGATGAGGACCATAAACCAGTTGTTTTAAAAAAGGAACCCGTTACATCATTGCATTTTCAAAGAGCAGATGGAGCCAATAACTTGGGGGTAACTTGGTATCATCCAAGCCCATTTTATGGGGGTAAGTTTTTACAAAACATTGCGCTTTTTGCGATCACAGCCCCAAAATTTCCATATTTATGGGGGTAAGTACGATTTCTTGGCTTTATAAATACCTGTTATCATGAGATAAAAATCTATTGAACAGGCTTAAATTACATTTTAGAGATGCAGTTTCATCAGGTAATGGGCAAAAGGAGAATAACGTGATTTACATTAACGTTGTTCGACCACCCACAACAAAGTTTTGATTTTCGTCCAAAAAATAAATGTAGCCTCTTCTTTGCACATTTTAGTGGTCTGGTCTGAGCAATACGGTATGAAAGCCGCCACACAAGCCCATTTCCCCGACTTACCGACTTCAATAAAAAATGGAGGATCTTTCGGTATAATCAAGGACGTTGATAAATGTAATTCAGCCAAGGGTCAATCTGCCATAAGTCATGGTCATGCTGGCCGTTGAGACATAATTCCGGTGTGTTCCCAAACAGCTTGGCCAACCGCAGGGCCATCACCGGCGTCAGATATCTGAGCACGCGGAGAATCTCCTTGCTCGCCTGCTGACTTTTTGCGAATGCCTCTTGATTAAGTCCCTTTAAAATTGTAAGAGCAAGCATGGATAGGGAACAGTTTGCGGTCTCGTGGTTATGGTGGTTAAAGCTCCTTGTGATCGGAGGAGCTTCTCTTCTCTTGCTATTGCTGGGCATAAACACCCTCCTTAGCGCCTACCTTCTCAAAAACCCACTTGAATTCATTATGCTTTTCTTTTCTGCTTCCTTCATGATCCTGCTGGGTCTAACCGGACTGATATATCCCGCATGTCGAATACATGCGGTCCTTAAAGATGACGGCAAAGCTTAAAAATAGACCAGAATATATATTTCGTCTCTCTTTTCTCCCCTTGATTCTTCTCCTCCTGATCTTCTTTGGAGCGGCAGTTTCGTTCGCCCAGGAAGGAACAGACCTGGATAAGCGTGTCCGGTCGTTCACATTGAAAAACGGCATCCGTCTTCTCATCCTGGAAAGGCATATCAGCCCGACCGTTTCCTTCTATATCCGCGTTAAGGCCGGGGCGGTTGATGAAACCGAAGGCAAGACAGGCCTTGCCCATCTCCTGGAGCACATGATGTTCAAGGGAACAAAAACCATTGGTGCGACTAATTACCGCAAAGAGAGGGAAGTTCTTTCCGAAATCAGTAAAACAGGCGACCGCCTGGACCAGGAAAGAGCAAAGGGAGATCAGGCAAGCAAGGACCAAATCGAGAAGCTTAAAGAACGGCTGGCAGCATTGCAGAAAAGCCATCGCCAGTTATATCAATCCAATGAAATCGACCGGATCTATAACGAAAATGGGGCTGTTAATATAAACGCTTCAACGGGACAGGACATGATCACCTATCACGTCAGCCTGCCCGCAAACAAAGCCGAACTTTGGGCAAGGATCGAATCGGACCGCATGAGCAACCCTGTTTTACGTGAATTTTATCAGGAGCGCGATGTCGTCATGGAAGAGAGACGGCAACGGACCGAATCGGATCCGGATGGACAATTGTATGAAAAGTTTTCCGCCGCCGCCTTTATGGTCCATCCCTATCGGCGGCCCGTCATTGGCTGGGCGAATGATATTTCCTTTCTATCCATGACGGATATGGAGCAGTTTTTTTTATGGACCCATGCCCCCCAGAATATGGTTATTACCGTAGTGGGCGACGTCGAGACGGCAAAGATCCGTCGCTTGATCGAGAACTATTTTGGCCGTATTCCTATGCGCCCCTCCCCTGCCCGCCATGAAACCATGGAACCGCCGCAAACGGGAGAAAAACGGATTACCGTCCGTTTCGACGCCAATGAGCAACTTGCGATCGGGTACCACAAACCTGCCCTTCCCTCCCCGGATGACTACCGATTCGATCTGATCGAGGCGATTCTTTCCCGGGGCCGGACTTCGCGTTTCCACAAAACCCTGGTCGAAACCCAGGGGATTGCGGAAAGCGTCAGTGCCGTCAATGGTTTGCCGGGATCAAGATATCCGAACCTGTTTGCCATTTTTGCCACGGTTCGCAGTCCCCATAAGATAGATAAACTCGCCGGGGCCATCGACAACATGATTGACGATCTGAAGAAGACGCCTGTAACGGACGTGGAACTCCGCAAAGTAAAGAACCAACTGCAAGCCGATTTTATTCGCCGCCAGAATTCCAACGAAGGGCTTGCCGGTATCCTGTCCTATTACGAGACACTGCTCGGCGACTGGCGCTATATTGTGAACTATGAAAAAAATATCGAAAATATTACCCCCCTGGAACTCAGGGACGCGGCAAACCGCTATCTGAGCCAGGATAACCGTACCATCGCAATCATGAAAAAAGATTAATGAGCAAGCATTCGTCCCCACGCATTATAATTATTTTCCTTATCACCTTTATTTTGGCCCAATCCGTCACCTTAAACGCTGCGCCGTTCTCCCTTCCTGATCCCGCCAAACTCACTTACGGCCCCCTTAAGTTCGATCCCCCCCAGCCATCCCGGATCACCATGCCCAATGGCCTTACCGTCTATATCATTGAGAATCATGAGTTGCCCGTCGTCAAGATAACGCTCATTGTCAAATCAGGGACCATGTACGACCCCCCGGGGAAAGAAGGCGTCTCGGAACTGACGGCATCCGTCATGCGCACCGGAGGAACTCTGAAAATGGCCCCCCAAGCCATCGACGAGACCCTTGATTACTATGCCGCGACCATCGAGCCGGGCAAAGGGCTTGAGCAGGTCCAATGGTCGCTGTTTTCATTAAAGAAGGACTTTGAAAAGGTATTGGGAATCTTTTCGCAGCTTCTTCGGGAACCACTTTTTGATGAGGGTCGCCTGAAACTGGGAAAAGATCTCAAAAGCGAAGAAATCCGCCGTCTTGCCGATGATCCGCAAAACTGGGCCTTTAAGGAATTCAACCGCTTGCTTTACCAGGGAAATCCACGGGGAAGGCTCCCTACCCTCTCGACGATCAAGAATATACAAAAGAGCGATCTTGTTGAATGTCACCGACGTCACTATGCCCCGGAAAATATGATCATGGCCTTGTCAGGTGATATTCGCCGGGAGGACGCGGAAATGCTTCTCCGTAAAGCCTTTGGAGACTGGAATGCCAAGGGGCAGATAGCTCCGGTGGCAGCGCCATTCAAGTCATTTTCCCCGGGCAGCTACTATATCGTCAAGGAAACGCCGCAAACGATCATCGTTACCGGCCAAGCTGCGCCCAAAAAAGGCTCTGACGCCTATTACGCCTTCGATGTCATCGATTTCGTCCTGGGGAGTGGAGGGTTCCGTTCCCGTATCTTCCAGGAAGTGCGCACCAACCGGGGCCTTGCCTACTCGACCGGCAGTTTCTACCGGGCCAGGCGCGATTACGGTGTTTTCGGGGCTTATGCCATGACCAAATCGGCATCCGCTCCGACCGCCCTCCAAGTTATTCAGGATATCATGAAAAATGTTAAACAAGACGGCCTGTCTCCGCTGGAGATTGACGGAGCAAAAAAAGCGATCCTGAACAGTTTTATCTTTCAGTTCGATTCCCCACACCAAATTGTCACACAGCAGGCCTTGCTTGCCTTTGACAAGTTGCCCAATGATTTCCTTCAGCAATACCGTCAGCGGATAATCTCACTGACCCTCGCTGAAATTAAGAAAACAGCCAACAATGACCTTCTGCCGGAAGATTCAATCACCCTGATCCTGGGAAGTGAGGCCGGCTATGGGCAAATAAAGGAAAAATACCCTGCTTTAAAGAAAATAATGGTGAATTATGATTGACGAACAGCTTTTTGAACGCGTAGCACGGCGCATTGAAGGCTATGAAAAGGACATGGTAAACTTGCAGATCGAGTTGACGGCCATACCCGCTATCGCCCCGGAGAGCGGCGGAGATGGGGAGATGAAGAAGGCCATCTTTCTTTGGGATGTCCTGGCGCGCCTCGGCATGACCGATTTGGAGATCATTGACGCCCCCGACGAACGTGTGTCTTCAGGGCGCCGACCCAATATCATCGTTCGTTACCCCGGGGCTGCGGCTTCCTCCACAGAGCAAACGTGGATCATCAGCCACATGGATATCGTTCCCCCGGGAGAATTGGGGCTCTGGAATCAAGATCCTTATCACGCCTATGTGCAGGACGGCTATATTATCGGCCGGGGAGTCGTCGATAATCAGCAAGATCTGGTCGCCTCCCTTTACGCCTTGAAGGCATGCCTCGATGAAGGCGTACAGCCGGAAAGATCTCCCGGACTGGTCTTCGTATCCGATGAAGAAACGGCAAGCCGCTGGGGACTGGCCTATCTCCTCCAGCACGAACATAATCCATTTCGGAAAACAGATCTGATCTGCGTCCCCGATTCGGGAAATGAAGACGGAACATTGCTTGAAATTGCCGAGAAGAGCATTCTCTGGGTTCGCTTCCGAACCCTGGGAAAACAATGTCACGGCAGCAAACCCTACTTGGGGAAAAACGCCTTTCTGGCCGCCTCGCATCTGGCGGTGCGTCTGTACGCGGCTCTCCATGAACAGTTCACGAAGAGCGATCCCCTCTTTGACCCTCCCCTGAGCACCTTCGAACCGACGCGAAAAGATGCCAATGTCCCGAATGTGAATACTATCCCCGGGGAGGACAACTTTTATATGGATTGTCGGGTATTGCCCCTCTATGATCTGTCCGTGGTCAAGCAGGTCATGCGGGAAGTAGCGGACGCGATCGAGAAAGAATTCGGGGTGACCATCGAGATCTCTTCGACCCAGGAGGTTCAGGCCCCGGAGGCGACAGATCTGCAAAGTCTTATTGTAACAGCCCTAAAGCAAGCTATTGACAGGGTGTATCGCGTTCAGGCTATCCCCCAGGGCATCGGGGCCGGGACGGTTGCCGCCTATTTGCGCCGGGAAGGTTATCCTGTCGCCGTCTGGTGCCGGACAACACCGACCGCCCATCAGCCTAATGAAAACTGCCTGATTGCCAACATGATCGGCAATGCGAAAGTGTTTGCCCATCTTTTCCTCCAAAAGTGAGCTGCGAGGGAGAAATAAAACAGGGTGCATGCAGAAAGAAGGATGGTTTGCATTTGGTTTATGGACGTGATAGCATCAGCGTCAACCTAGTGAAGGCTTTGCATAACACCATAATAACATAAGAGATAACTTGAAAGCGAAGATTCAGGATACAACCACAGAGGATCTCCATTTTTCCGACAATACCATCCTCAGGAATCTGCTCGGAGAGCATGACAAGCATCTCAAGCAGATAGAGAAACTTGCAAATGTTCGCGCCGGGGCCAGAGGGAACGTGCTGTCCCTCGCCGGAGAAGCGACGACAGTCCATCTGGTCAAGAATCTCCTCGTCCAGTTATACGCCCTTTTAGAGAAGGGCTATCCCCTTTTTGCCCAGGATATAGATTACGCCCACCGTATCCTTTCCGAAGACGGTAGCGTCAGCCTTGAAAAGATCTTCCTCGACAAGGTTTTCATATCTTCTAAAAAGAGACTTATCACTCCCAAGAGTATCGCCCAGAAACTATATATTGACGCGATTAGAAATTACGACATGGTATTCGGGATCGGACCTGCCGGAACCGGTAAAACGTACCTGGCGATGGCGATGGCCGTGGCAGCCCTCATGGACAAGAAGGTCTCCCGTATTGTCCTCGCCAGACCCGCCGTGGAAGCAGGTGAAAAGCTTGGCTTCCTGCCCGGCGATCTTGCCGAAAAAGTCAACCCTTACCTCAGGCCCTTGTATGACGCCTTGTTTGATATGATGGACGTCGATAAAGCTACTGCGCTTATGCATAAAGGAATCATCGAGGTGGCGCCCCTGGCTTTTATGCGGGGACGAACCTTGAATGACGCCTTTGTTATCCTCGATGAGGCCCAGAACACCACTTCCGAGCAGATGAAGATGTTTCTGACCCGCCTCGGCTTCGGTTCCAAAGCTGTCATCACCGGCGATATCACCCAGATCGATCTACCTCCGGAAAAGACATCCGGCCTGATCGAAGCAGAAAATATCCTCCACAAAAGCGATACCATTGCTTTTGTGCACTTTTCCGAAGTCGATGTCGTCAGACATCCCCTCGTTCAGGAGGTCATCCGGGCCTACAATCATCTCGACCGCACGCGAAAAGTCGTCAGGAAGGAAGTAAATCCAGCATGATTATCCTGAAGGCAATCACTGAAAAGCATTTGCCGGTATGGAAGAAGTGGTTTTCTCAGCCGGATAATATCCCCGGTTTTATCAAAAACCCCCGCCTCCAGCGTGTGAGCCTTCTTGTCTTGATAAGTCTGATGCTAACGTTCTTTCTGTTGCCAATGGTTTCATTCTCCCGACCGGAATATAAGATCGGTGCGATCGCCAACAAAAATATCAAGGCGGACCGCGACTTTCTCGTCGAAGAGAGGGCAGCGACGGATTTGAAAAGGATCGAGGCGGCAAAATCCGTACCTTCTGTTTATGATTATGATGATCACAAGGCCACGCAGATCAGCGGCAGCCTCATGAAAGCCTTTCTTGCCGTTCAGGAGAGCAGACAAAGGACAATCACGGATGATGAGGATAGTTCAACGGGCACCTTGGCTACCAGGAATGAAGGAAAACCGGGAATATTTGAAAAATCCCTCGAAATCAGGCTTTCCGATGAAGAGTTATCAGTCTTGGATCAGCGTGAATTCTCCTCAACCCTGGCAGAAAAGATCTCTTCTTTGATCATGGATGTTTACCGGGACCGGATGATTACCAACGTCACATTTTCTCCAGCAGAACATGAACGGGGCATCCTCATTAAGAATGTTCGTACATTGATGGAAGCACATGAGAATAAGCTATCTCAAATAATCCAAATACAGGATGTACATCAGCTGCTGAAGGAAAGGGTAAAATCAATATTTCCGGCGACAGACCCCGAGTTGAGGAAGACCGCAGCTTCCCTTGCCGGTAAGCTGTTGCAACCCAGCCTGACTTACAACCGGGAGGCAACGGATATTAGTCGGCGAGCAGCCATGGATGCGGTCAAACCCGTCTCTTTCGAGGTGCAAAAAAATGAAATGATTGTGCGGGAGGGTGAAAAGATAACCATAAACGATCTGGATAAGATTAACGCCTTCTTCAAACAGCAAAGCCAGGAGAAAACATCTCTCCTGACCGGATTTACCGGGATGTTTTTGTTGATATTTTCCTTCGCTATGGCCCTGCTGTTTCTTTCTCAGAAGTGGTTATCCGCGCCGGGACATCCGGCCTCTCAGAACCGACTGCTTTTGTGCCTGACGGCAATAATGGCTTTTCAGTTTTTATTGATAAAGGCAGTGATCTTCATTTCCGGCGCCATTCATCAAGCCTTTCCGTTTTTATCAACAGAAATTTGTCTTTATGCAATTCCCTTTGCCACCGGCACGCTGTTGACGGGATACCTCTTCAATCGCCAGGTTGCCCTGCTCTTCTCAATATTCATATGTTTTTTAATCGCTCTCATGATTCCATCACAACAGACTTACATTCCTCTTTTTGCCTTTTTAGGTTTCATTATTGTTATCTACAAGGGTGATAACTATCGAAGACGCACAGTCTTCACAAAAATCGGCCTTTTCCTGGGTCTCACAAACATGGTGACTATCCTTGCCCTGTCTCTACTTACCGGTCAACAGGCGTCCTTCGATACGCTCCTGAAATTGATTGCCGGATTTGCAGGGGGCGTCTTGAGCGGTATAATCGTTGCGGGCGTTGGTCCCATCTTTGAATCATTATTCGGATTTACGACCGATATCAGGCTAATGGAACTTGCCAACCTCAATCAGCCAATATTTCAGCGCATGATCATCGAAGCGCCGGGCAGCTATCATCATTCCATCATTGTCGGTTCGATGGTTGAAGCAGCAGCGGAGGCAATCGGCGCCGATTCCATTCTTTGCAAGGTCAGCGCCTATTACCATGACATCGGCAAAATCAAAAAACCCCTCTATTTCATCGAAAACCAGGGCAAGGGAGAAAACAGGCACGATAAGCTTTCCCCCCGGATGAGTTCGCTGGTAATCATCTCCCATGTCAAGGATGGATGCGAACTCGCGGCAACCTGCAAACTTGGCCGGAAGATAACCGATATTATTCGCCAGCATCATGGTACGTCTTTGGTGGGGTATTTTTATGAAAAGGCCAAGCGTGACAAAGAACCATCGATCCGGGACTTGCCGGAGAGCCATTTCCGATATCCCGGGCCGCGTCCCCAAACAAAGGAGGCAGGGCTTGTTCTCCTCGGGGATGTTATCGAGGCGTCTTCCCGAACCCTTGTCCAGCCGACGCCATCGAGGATACAAAACCTTGTCCGAGACAGGATCGATAAAGTCTTTATGGACGGACAGCTTGACGAATGTGATTTGACATTAAAAGATCTTAATCTGATTCAAGAAAGCTTTGTCAGGATTCTAAATGGGGTATTTCACCACCGTGTGACTTACTATGATGACATACATGCAAATAATAATAACGGTAAAATCAAATCCGTCTATGACTATCCTGATCGAAAATCGGCAGAAAAAAATCACCTTAAACCGCAGGCAGATTCGCAATAGCCTCGTCCGGTTGCTCAAACGCCTTGGGCTCGAAGACCGCGAACTGAGTCTGCTGCTGGTGGACAACGAGGAGATTCGGGAATTAAACCGTATCTATCTTGGCAGGGATTACCCGACGAACGTCATCTCCTTTGCCATGTCCGAAGGGGATTATGGCAATGTTAATCCCCAGTTGTTGGGGGATATCATCATTTCCGTCGATAAAGCCATGAGTGAAGGAGAAACCTCCGGCGCCAGCTTAAAGGAATCTCTTGATTTCCTGATGATTCACGGTCTTCTTCACTTGCTTGGCTATGATCACGAATCAGGCGATGCACAGGAAGCCCGGCGCATGCAGGACAAGGAGGAAGAACTCTTTCTGTATCTCAATAGAAAGCACGTAAATAATTGAATATGCTGGTTTACTTGTTAAGTCCGCATGACGCATCTTTGCAATAATCACACATAGGGGCGACTTGACCTAAGGAGATACCCCACTTGCTTTATGTACATCCATCGGAAACGGCAATATACGGATAATACATATAAACATTGTTGCTGAAAGGATAAATAATGACATCCAAACTCCAAGTATTTGTTTCATCGACTTTTCAAGATTTAGCAAAAGACAGACAGGCGGCAGTCGAAGCGATACTTAAATCCGGTCATATACCTGCCGGAATGGAGCTTTTCACTGCTGGAGATAAAAGTCAGTGGGAGGTGATTCAGCAATCAACCCGATCCAAACCATCGTTTCTGGAGGCTTGTAGGGGCTGATTTTGATGATATAGAAGGGCATGAATGCCATAAGGAAACTCTACTTTTTTCATAAGGAGAAACCACAATTCCGGAAAAGGCCATACACAGCGTCGGTGGAAGCGCTCCCTGATGCATCACAAAAATAGAAGAAATTTGAAAAAGATTCCGGAGAAATCACAATTAACTACTCTATATCATTAAGAAATAACGGACATCCTTGTTGCTGGCTGCTATAGCGGATTTCTTAACAATATCAATTCTTTATGCTTAGACGCCCCGGAGGAATCTATCCACCCAGGGCGTCACATTCTCAATTTGGGAATAACGGGGCATCCTACATGGATTTGGCGATGTGCTTGACCATCTGGCCGAATACCCCGGCAATGATTTCCTTTGATATGAAGTAATCGGGATGCCTTCTAAAGAGTTCCTCCGTCAGAAGCTTTGCTGAAGACTCATTATCGTGGGATTTATTGTATATTTCTACGATCTGAGCGCGCAGTTGACTGGCTGCCTCAATGGTCTGCTGTGTATAATGGCGAGCTTCTTCCCCGCTGATATAACCGTAATGGTCGGCGCAGTAGTAATCGACCTCCAAATCCTTCATCCTTTCCAGGCTTTGTTGAAACTGGGTGTAATTAGAGTTTCCCGAGGGGAAAATTGCGTCGTCAATGGGAATCCCGCCTGCGTCAGAGGGGAGCAGGGTTTTCAACGACGGGATGTAAGCGGCAACAGAACATGATGAGTGGCCCGGGGTTTCCATGATCCTGACGTCCATGCCGTCAACTGTCAGGATATCTCCGTCGGCGACAGTTTTCCCGACAATATCGTTTCTCCATTCCGTATCATACTTTGACAGGACCTCCTGAAGACCTTGACTTGCGGCGACCATCCGGCTGAAGGCGTTCATTGTTTCAATGGCCTTGGGCATTGTGAGAATGTCCCACGCCCTTTGGGAGGCGTAAATATCGATCGAGGGATATGTCCTTTTGAAGTAGGGAACGGTCCCCACATGATCGAAATGGGAGTGCAGGATAAGCAGCGATTTGATCTTTTTCGCATCAATGCCGAAGGTCTTTATCTGTGCGAGGACGTCGCCCAAGATGAAACTGATCCCGGCGCTGATAAGCATGGACTCGTTTTTTCCTTCCAGCAGATACATGCCGGACTCTTTCCTGCCCAGGTACCAGAGGTTGCTGTTTACCTTTCCTGCCGCTCGGATTCTCATATCCCCCCCTTTATCGGTTACGAGCTATTTTTCTGCAACTACGATATGTGCCTTTGCCTTGAGCCCTTGCATGATCTCGTTGAAGGCGTCATACTTTTTTTTCTGCTGGAGAAACGCCGAAATCTTCAATTTTGTCTCCTTATCGAGGGTCTGAGTTTTCGACGGCTGATGGTCAATGACCTGGATAATGTGATAACCGAAATCCGTTTCCACGACGGGGCCAATTTCGTTTTTCTTCTGGCTGAAAGCGGCAGTTTCAAATGGTTTCACCATCTGCCCCTTTGTGAAGGTGCCCAGATCGCCTCCCTGGTTTTTACTCGGACAATCGGAATTCTCTTTTGCCACGGTTGCAAAATCAGCCCCGGCAAGGAGTTGTTTACGGAGATTCTCCGCTTTTTCGCGCTTTGCCGTTTTTGCCTTTTCGTCTTCTCCCGTCGTCTTTGCCACCAGGATATGACGGGCATGAACAGATTCGGGGGTCTTGAATTTTTCTTTATTGCCCTTGTAGAATTCCTGGATCTCTTTTTCTGAAGGGATGGCTTTTGCCGTTTTGGTTGTATTCACAAGTTTGTTGATACGGATGCCAAGTGTAATTTCCTGACGGAGTTGCTCGCTGCTGACTCCGTTCTTTTTCATGAATTCCTCCATGGTCGTGCCAGCCGGGATGTTTTCCTTCATAGCATTCATGGCATCGGTAATTTCCTTATCCGTGGCGACGATTTTTCTCCGGTTGACCTCATTGAGGAGCAGGGTGCGGACGATGAAATCGTCAACAAGCTGCTTCCTAATGGCCGCTGTCGCCTGTGTTATCTTGTCGGCGGGTATCTTGCCCTGCATTTCCTGCATCTTCTTTTTGACTTCCAGGTCAAGTTGGGCGCGGGTCAATTTAGAACCATCAACTTCGGCAATCACATCGGTGGGACTTAGCATTGGCGCTGCCGTGGCCAAAGGACCGGGTGCGGTTTGGGGAAGAGCCGGTGGAGTGGACTTAGGCCCTGTGGCTTGTGTTTCTTCGGATGCCTTGATTTTCCTGGCTTCCTCCCCCCCGTTGCAGCCGGCTGCCGTAAACAGGAGTATGGCGGTAAATAACAGGCATATTGATTTTTTCAAATTAAACTCCTCATTCTTTCTCCATGGTTATTATTCTCTTTCTCCTTGTCATTTCAGGCAAAGCGTTTAGAGAGTGGTGGTTTATATACACAATCATTATACCTCGTCAAGGATTACGGATTTTTTTAAGGCATTAATTTCTTGCAATAGCTTTTAGGTACATGTTACCCGAATACTTATGAAGTACGGGAGCTTAAATCTTGGCGAAGGACCGATCCTGCCGCTGCTGTTGAAAATGAGCTGGCCATCCATGCTGGCGATGCTTTCCATGGCCCTCTACAATCTTATGGACACCTTATGGCTGGCACGTCTGAGTCCGCAAACCATTGCCGCCTTTACCATCACCTTTCCCATCCAGATGATATTCGCTGCTATCGGCGTCGGCACCGGGGTCGGGGCGGGTTCTTATGCCGCCCGCATGTTCGGGGCCGGGGAGATGGACAAGGCAAGAAAAACCGCCGGTCAGGTTATCATCTTGTCTGTTTTTTCCGGGGTCGTCCTGATCGCCGTTACTTTCTCATTTCCCGATTTAATGCTCCAGGTTTTTGGCGGAACTCCGGATACAATAGTTCTGGCGCGGCGTTACATCCTCTGGATCGTCCTTGGCGCTCCCTTCCTGCTGTTTTTGATGATGGCGAACAATCTTTTCCGGGCGGAGGGACAACCAAGCCTTTCCATGTATGCGGTTCTTGTCTTTACGCTCCTGGGGGCGGTTCTGGATCCCCTGCTCATTTTCGGGCGGTGCGGATTCCCCGCCCTGGGGATCGAGGGCGCCGCCATCGCAGCGGTTATCGGCCAGACTGCTTCCGGTCTTCTTTCCCTGTATTTTTTACTTTTCAAGTCCCCGAGATTTAAACTTTGCCTGGCCGATTTAAAGCCTGATTTCAATATTATCCGATCTATTTTCCAGACCGGCCTTCCCTCCGTGCTCATGAATCTGGTCTTCACCTTGGTAATTATTGTTTACAACCACATTCTTGCCCCCTATGGACACCTGGCGCTCGCCACGCTGGGGATCTGTTTTCGTATCAACGGCCTGGTAATGATGATCTTGTTTGGCATCGGTCACGGCGTCATGCCCCTGGTGGGATTCAATCTCGGGGCGCGTCTCTATGAGCGTTTGATCAATACCGTCAAAGTTGCGGTCTATTGCTCGTCTTTTTTTGCCGGTATCAGCAGCATCCTGATCATCATCTTTGCCGATTCCATCCTCAGTTTTTTTACGAATGACCGGGAATTAATCACTATTGCCGCCCCGGCGCTGAGGATCTTTGTGTCCCCCCTGATCCTGGCAGGGCCGAGTCTGGTATGGATAAACATGTTCATCGGCCTCGGGAAAGGTGTAACATCCATGATTTTGCTCTTCATCAGAGATGCGCTGTTTCTTATCCCTTTGATGTATTTATTTTCCCTCTGGATGGGCAGGGACGGGGTATGGATGGCGCAACCGGTCTCTGCAACGGCGGCCTTCTTCGTGATTATGGTCTGGTCTTATAGGGAACTTGAAAATATTCGGAAAAAGAATGGGCGAATTGAAAATGCCCCCGTGTCGAGCGACGACACAGGGGCATCTCTTTCATAAGGATTATTGCCTATATGGGCTGAACATTGACGGCTGCCGGGCCCTTATTCCCCTGCTCGATATCAAAGCTGACCCGCTGTGATTCAAAAAGAGTTTTGAATCCAGATCCCTGGATGGCGCTGAAATGAACAAAGACATCTCCTCCTTCATCATTTTCAATAAAACCCCATCCCTTCTTCTCGTTAAACCACTTAACTTTACCTTCTGCCACAATACTCCCTCCTTTCCATTCGCTGAAAAATAAAAAAACCACAACGGATTAGGAAATAAAATCCATTATGGTTCAAAAACACGGCTCAAATATTTCTTCAATCCTGACCTGCTCCACCGGTTTTTTCTCATTGGACCGGCATATAAGGATAATTTGAACTCCTACCAGTACGAACCCGCTATCATCTGTTTTTTATAAAATCAAGTTATTTGTTCAGATATTCTCTCTTCATCTGCGGACCTTTGTCAAGGCGGGGGACCGCATCGAGGAGCGTTCTTGTATAAGGATGTTGAGGGTTCTCAAATAGTTCTTGATTGCTTGCTATTTCGACAATACGTCCCCGATACATAACGGCAATTCTGTCGCTTATGAAACGTATAACCCCCATGTCATGTGAAATAAAAATGTAGGTTAGATTGAATTCGTCCTGAAGATCCTTCAGTAAATTCAGGATCTGGGCCTGGACCGACACATCTAGGGCTGAAACCGGTTCATCGGCAATAATGATCTCCGGTCGCAGGGCAATAGCTCTGGCAATCCCTATTCTCTGCCGTTGACCGCCGCTGAATTCATGGGGATAGCGCCGCTCCTGGTCTCTTGATAAACCAACCATCTTCATGATACTTTCCAGATTGCTATCGATATCTTGAGGTAGGTCACGGCGATGAATGGTAAATGGTTCCGCGATTATTTCTCCAGCCGTCAGTCGCGGATTAAGAGAGGCATAGGGATCCTGAAAGATGAACTGTGCTTTCCTTCGATAAGCCTTTAGTTGTTTTTTGTCGAAATTAAAAATATTTTGACCTCTATATCTGATTTCTCCAGCCGTAGGTTTTTCAATATGGGCGAGCATTCTTGCCAGGGTGGTTTTACCGCAGCCGCTTTCCCCGACAATACCAAGGGTTTCACCTTCATAGAGGCTCAGGCTGACGTCCTGGACAGCAAGACATTTTTCTTGGGAAGAAGCAAAATATCCCCCCTGAAGGGGGAAAGACTTATGCAGTTCATGGACGTCTAACAGTGGTGAGGTCATTTTATTGATATTTCCAGCATCGCACGTATCGTTTGGGATTACTTTGCCCAATCAAGGCAGGCTCCTCATCCCTGCATATCGGCATCACATCGGGACAACGTTCTTGAAATCGGCATCCCTGCGGAAGTCGGCTGAGATCGGGAACTACCCCGGGAATAATGGGGAGGCGTTTATCACGGCTATAATATCCCTCAATCCGGGGAATAGAATGGAGCAGTCCCTCGGTGTAGGGGTGAAGGGGGTGGGCAAATAAGTCCTTTACATCTGCATATTCAACGAACTTTCCTGCATACATTATGGCAACATGCTGCGCGTTTTCCGCAATAACCCCCAGGTCGTGGGTTATCAGGATCACGGAGGTTCCCATCTCCCTCTTGAGATCATTGATCAATGCGAGTATCTGTGCTTGAATAGTAACATCGAGAGCCGTTGTCGGTTCATCGGCAAGCATCAACCGGGGATGACAAGCCAAGGCCATAGCGATCATGACCCGTTGTCTCATGCCGCCACTGAGCTGGTGAGGGTAGTCGTTGATTCTTTTCTCAGGAACCTCGATCCCGACCAGACGGAGCATCTCTATGGCTTTTTGATGGGATTCGGTGCGATTGCATCCCTGATGCAGCCTGATTGTCTCACTAACCTGAGCGCCTATTCGGAAGACAGGATTCAGGGAGGTCATCGGTTCCTGAAAGATCATCGAAATGGATTTCCCACGCACCTTTCGCATCTCCGTCTCGGATAGGGAGAGAAGATCGAGACCATTCATTTTAATTTGTCCGGAGACATATCTCCCGGGAGGCGTGGGAACAAGACGCATTATGGATAAGGACAGGACCGTCTTTCCGCATCCCGATTCACCTACGATACCGAGGGTGTCTCCCGCGTATAATTGAAAGCTGACCTCATCTACGGCTTTCAGTGCCCCCTGCTCGGTATCGAACCAGGTCGAAAGGTTATCAACTGCGAGGACCGGAGACATGTTCATGAGTCCTCAGTCAACATCCGACCAGTTAGTCAGCAGTTGCACAAACAGACGGACCCCTGCTCCTGAAGCCCCTTTTGGATTATAAGCCTGGTCTTTGGTCAGCCAGGCGGGTCCGGCGATGTCGAGATGAACCCAGGGATAGGGACCGACAAATTTACTAAGGAAGGCGGCAGCGGTGATCGCCCCCCCCGGCCTGCCGGTAGAGTTCTTGTAATCGGCAATATCGCTTTTGACAAGGTCTTGATAGTTTTCCCAGAGCGGGAGTTCCCAGAGCAATTCGCCGGTCTGTTCCGACGCCTTTTTGATTCTGGTTTTCAGGTTTTCATCCGTCCCCATCATCCCCATGACATGATCGCCCAGGGCTACGATGCAGGCCCCGGTCAGGGTCGCTATGTCAATAATCGCCGCCGGTTTGAACCGCCCCGCATAGGCAAGGGCGTCGGCCAAGATCAACCTCCCTTCCGCGTCTGTATTGATCACTTCAATGGTCTTCCCCGACATGGATTTGAGGATATCTCCCGGCTTGTAGGCCTTTCCTCCGGGGAGGTTTTCCGTAGCCGGTATCAAACCCACGATATTAACGGGCAAGTGCAACTCCGCTGCCGCACTGACGGCGCCAATAACGGCAGCTCCTCCCGCCATGTCGGTTTTCATCTCATCCATTTTTTCCGCAGGTTTGAGGGAGATACCGCCACTGTCGAAAGTGAGGGCCTTCCCGACAAGAACAACCGGTGGTTGCTCCTTCCCTGCCCCTCGATATTCGATGATGATGAATTTTGGAGGTTCCTCGCTTCCTCTTGCTACCCCCAAAAGTGCATTCATTCCTAGCCGCTTCATATCAGCAGCATCCAGGATAGTCGTTTTTATTTTCTTATGACCCTTGGCAATATTGAGGGCTTCCCGGGCCATAATCGTGGGAGTCATCTCATTGGCAGGGGCAGAGACCATGTTTCTTGTGAGATAAACAGCCCGGCATATCTTTTCCGCCCTTTCGGCAGCCTTTTTGACAAGGGGAATAATTTTATTGTCCTGGATCAGGATACATAGAAGCTCAACCTCGCTGATGGTTTCCCGGTCCAGGGTTTTGAAATCCGTAAACTGATAAAGGCCGAGGATGGTTCCTTCAACGTTCGCTTCCGCGGCAATTTGCCATGACAATCCAAGCTCGCCGGCATCCAGGGCCACGGCCAGGGACTTGACTTTCAGCGAACGCGCCGTTTGCCCCGCTTTGGCGCTGGCGCTGCGCATCTTATCAGCAGAAAAATCAGGACGTTTTCCAAGGCCGATCAGAATTACGCGCCGGATGTCGGCAGCGCCTCGGGGATATAGGACAGCAGTCTGGTGAAGCTTGCCTTCGAAGTCTTTCTCCTTCCAGATTTGCCGAATTAAACCGCCGGCTGCCTTGTCAATAACGGGAACCATTCCCTCGCCAGGCAGCTTACCTTCAAAAAGAAAAATAGCCACGGCCTCACGAGATTTTTTTAAATATAGTCGGTCATTCTCAACTTTTACCTGCAATGTTACCTCCCTTTTAACAACCATCCTCTCCCGTCAAAGGGAAAGCGAAGCTTAATGCTCATAAATTAAGCCATTTATTTGATCGCCACAAATAATAAAAAAAGGCGGTTAATGATCCCCATAGAGATACCAACCGCCTAAAATATCTGCTTCACAACCGCTTTTTATTTCGAGGGTTTAAAGAATCCATGGAATCCGTAACCCCTTAGTTTTATGTGGAGGCGGCAACCGGATTCGAACCGGTGAATAACGGTTTTGCAGACCGTTGCCTTAGCCACTTGGCTATGCCGCCAATAATATCTGGAGCGGGCGAACGGATTCGAACCGTCGACGTCCACCTTGGCAAGGTGGCACTCTACCGCTGAGTTACGCCCGCTCAGCTAGGATAATTCAGGTGGCTGACTATAACAGATGGATGATTTTGTCAATCAAAATGTTCCGAATGAACCTCTCTTTCAGGGTTTTTGTTCCTCGATTCGCGCGATCAGCCACTCTATGGACTCCATGTAGTCTGTCATTCCGGCATAAAACACATTGTTGTGATTGGCTCCGGCAATACGCAGCATTCTTTTTTCTTTCGCCGAACATTCGTCGAAAAGGATCTGTCCTTCCTGAAAGGCAATGATTTGATCGTACTGGGCATGAATGATGAGCGTTGGCTTCTTAAACCCCGTGATTTTTTCGACATTTCGGAATCCCTGCCCTTCTTTTATTCCCAAGTCTTCTATATCGACGCCCATAAGTCGTAATAAGGGGCCAGCATAGGCGAAGCCGCTTTCAATAATCAATCCGTCGATCTCCTCCTGATAGGAATTTGCAATTTCCAGGGCGGGGGCGCTACCGAGAGAACGTCCCATGACAATAAACTTGCCGTTTAGTTTTTTCTGCTTTAGCCATTCTTCAAAATAAGCAAAAATTGCGTGGCAGTCCTTCATCATGGATCTGACCGAAGGCATCCCTGTTGATCTGCCATATCCCCGGTAGTCAACAACAATGAGATTGATTGTCCTGTTGGTATAAAAGGGGGCAATATCCTGGTAATCAGAGGCGATTTCGCCATTTCCATGGAAAAGAAGAATATTTGGCGCCTCTGGTGATGCTAAATAAACCTGGGCCTGAATCTCCACATTGCTCTCAACAGGGATCATCAGTGTTTCAATACCCTTTTGGGGCATATTGAAAGACCACTCAGGCCTTGGATAAAAGAGGGCCATGAGGATTTCCGGTCGGTCAAAAATACTGTAATCGAATGAACTTGTCATGGATTTGAACCTCTTTCACGGATAACGTGACGGTAAAATTTAACAAGGTAATCAAGGCCCGAATAAACGCTTAGAAAGAGGGCCAGATAAAGAATAGTAGTGCCGACAACATGGGCGTCCGCCCCGAGAAAGGGATAATGAATCATAAGGGCAGAGACGGCAAAGACCTGACAAAGGGTCTTCTGCTTTCCCAACCAGCTTGCCGAGATGATGTGGCCTCCCGAAGAAGCGATATTTCTTATCCCGTCGACGGTAAAATCGCGGATAACGACAATGGCGACAACCCAGGCGGGGATCCTGCCAATGGGAATCATTAAAATCATCGCCGTGTTGATGACGAGCTTGTCAGCGATAGGATCGAGGAATTTCCCCATCGTCGTTACAATGTTGTATCTCCTGGCAATATAGCCGTCCAACAGATCCGTAAATGATACGGCGATGAAGAGTCCAGCAATCACCAGACTCATTGTCTGATCTGGTGATAACAAGAGCAGAAACAGCACCGGAATAAACGAGATCCGGAGCATAGTAATAGTATTGGGCAGATTGATGATCTTCCTGTTTTCCGGCGCTATGGGCAGGGTGTCGAAGTACCTTTGCAGGTAGTCAATCATAGTGATCTCTTTCGATCATTTTTTGGGAACCTTTTTCCAGTCCGCCAGAAAGGTGTCAACACCCCTGTCGGTGAGGGGATGCTGGGCCAACTGTTGGATGACCTTGAAAGGAATGGTCGCAATATCAGCACCCATCATGGCGGCCTCAAGGACGTGCCCCGGATGCCTGACGCTGGCGACAATGACTTCCGTATCATAGCCGTACTGATCATAAATCGTCAGAATCTGTTCCACGAGGGCCATGCCGTCATGGGCGATGTCGTCGAGTCTGCCTACGAAAGGACTTGCGTAGGCAGCTCCGGCCTTCGCGGCCATCAGTGCCTGGAGAGGTGAGAAGATCAATGTCTGGTTAACGGGAATTCCTTCAGCCGCAAATCGTCGCGTTGCCTTCAGGCCGTCCATTGTCATGGGTACCTTGATGACAACCTGATCCCCGAGCTTCATAAGTTTCTTCCCTTCTTTGAACATGCCGTCGACATCAAGACTCATAACCTCAAGGCTGACCGGTCCATCGATTACCTTCAGAATTTCTTTAACGACAGCTTCAAAACTCTTCTTTTCCCTGGCAATCAGACTGGGATTCGTCGTTACCCCATCAACCATTCCCAAACTCTTTGCTTCTTTAATCTCTTCAATATTGGCTGTATCAATAAAAAACTTCATAGTCCCTCCCGTTATTCACAGTTCTAATGATTTTCCCGGTATTGTTCAAGACACTTTTGACTGCAAAAATAATGATTTTTATCCGGCCCTTTCCATGCGAGGGCGTCGCTGATCGGAATGTATGTATGGCAACAGGGGTCTTCAACGAGATCTTCTCCTCCCGTCAGATTTTCCTGATGACGCTTCGGAATCGGTTTGACCGTTTTGCCACCCGGCATAAAAAGCAGCTTCCCAATCCTGTAGACAATATAAAATAAAACAATAGATATGATAAGTCTTATGATCATTTCTCTTTAACCATCTGCCCGTTGTATCTTCACGACGTCCCCTACGTCACCGTCTCCGAGGCGACTTAATAATCCCTGCATGGTTATACCAAAGGCAGGATGGATCACATAAGAGGAAATCTCGCATAAAGGGGCCAAGACAAAACGGCGCTTATGGAACTCCGGATGGGGAATGACGAGATCCTCTTCCTGCACAAGATCCTGACCATACAGAAGTATGTCAAGATCGATGACCCGGGGTCCCCATCGCAAAGACTCACGTCGTCCCATCTCCTGCTCGATAGCCTTAAGTGCCCCTAAAAGTGTTCTCGCCGGCAGTTTAGTCCGGATCTCGGCAACGGCATTGATAAAAGGAGCCTGTTCCCTGACGCCAACCGGTTCCGTCCGGTAAAATGAAGATGTCCTCAATATCCGGGTACCATTGAGGGTATCAAGATTTTGAAGGGCCAATCGGCATTGCCGAAGCGGTTCTTCGAGATTCGAACCGACGCCGACATATGCAATGACCCCTCTCAGCGCCATATCAGCTTGTTCTCAAGCCGAGGACATCCTGCATGTCGTAAAGGCCACTTTTCTGGCTGATAACCCATTTGGCGGCGCGGATTGCCCCGCGGGCGAAATTATCCCGATTATGGGCGCGGTGAATGAACTCCAGGCGCTCTCCATTGGTAACAAACATCACATTATGTTCGCCAACGATATCCCCGCCTCTGATAGTCTGAATACCGATCTCGGTCTTGGATCTCTCCCCGATCATCCCTTTTCGTGTATATATTCCTTCTTTGTCAAGGTTTCGGTCGAGAGCGGCGGCAATAATCTGAGCCATCTTCATGGCCGTACCGCTGGGTGCGTCCTTTTTCAGGTTATGATGGGCCTCCACGATCTCGACATCATAGTCGTTCCCCAAGATTGTCGCCACATTTTCCAGAATCTTGAACATGACATTGACGCCGACGCTCATATTGGGGGCAAGGACACAGGGGGTCTTTTTCGCAAACTTCTGGGCCTTTTTCAATTCCTCTGCGGTAAAGCCCGTAGTACCGATGACAATCGGCTTCCCTTTCCTCGCGGCCAGCTCCAGGTTTTGCAAAGAAGTTTCGTGATGGGTAAAGTCAATTATCACATCCCCGCTGTCAATCACCTTTTTCAGGTCATCAACGATGTTTATGCCTGATTTACCCAATCCGAGCATTTCTCCCAGATCTTTTCCGACCACGGGATGTCCTTTTTTTTCAACTCCCGCCACGACTTCTACGCCTTCAGTGGCAGCAATCAAAGTGCTTATTCTTCCTCCCATCCTGCCGCCTGCACCCATGACAATCGCTTTAATCATCGTCTGCTCTCCTTATTTGATCAGTCCGTAGGTCATCATTACCTTCTTCAACTTTTCATAATTCCCTTCGGACATCTTTGTCAGGGGGAGTCTTACTTCGTAATCAATCTTTCCCATCATTGCCAGGGCAGCCTTCACGGGGACCGGATTCGTTTCGATAAAAAGGGAATCGATCAGGGGGACCATTTTAAAATGCAGGTCTTTGGCCTTCTTGAGATCACCGGCGGCGAAGGCATCTACCAAAGCTGCCATGTCGGCGGGAGCAACATTGGAAACGACAGAAATGATACCGTGTCCTCCCAGGCAAAGCAGGGGATATGTAAAGAAGTCATCACCGGAGAGAACCGCAAAATCCGGTCCGCAAAGCGAAATGACATCGTGCATCTGCTTTAAAGATCCCGATGCCTCTTTGGTCCCGACGATATTGGGAATCTTCGCAAGCCGCGCCAAGGTTTCAGGCAGCAGGTTGACCCCTGTTCGTCCCGGAATATTGTAAACAATTATCGGAATAGAGACGTTTTCGGCGATGAACTTGTAGTGTTCATAAAGACCCTCCTGAGTCGGCCGGTTGTAATACGGACAGACCATCAAGGCGCCATCTACCCCGACCTCATGGGCATGTTTCGTGAGGCGCAGGGCCTCTGCCGTGGAGTTTGAACCGGTGCCGGCAATAACGGGAACACGCTTCTTGACAGCCTCGACGGTAATTTCAACCACCCGGTCATGCTCTTCATGAGATAGCGTGGGCGATTCACCCGTTGTACCGCAAGGCACGATGCCGTCCGTTCCGTTGGCTATTTGAAACTCAATCAGTTCCCGAAGTTTCCCTTCGTCCACCTTCCCGTTTTTGAACGGGGTGACGATCGCAACAATGGCTCCCTTAAACATACACCCTCCTAAATAAGTTATTATTTTCTTTTTATCATATCCGGAATTTTCTCACCACGAATAAGTTCCCTGTAGTCTTCTCTTTTCCGAATAATGTGGTATTTATCTCCTGTGACCAGCACTTCTGCGGCCCGGGGCCGGGAATTGTAATTGGAGGCCATGGTGAAGCCATAGGCGCCGGCGCTCATTACCGCCATGAGATCGTCCCTTTCAAAGCGTTGCAGCCTTCTTTCCTTAGCCAGATAATCGCCGGACTCGCAAATCGGTCCCACCACATCGGCGATAATTTCTTTTCTTTTCGTTTTCTGTACCGGTTGAATATGATGATATGATTTATATAGGCTAGGCCTTAGCAAGTCATTCATACCGGCATCGACAATGATAAAATTCTTGTCTTCATTCGCTTTGGTGTACAATACCTTGGTTACCAGAATTCCGGCATTGCCCACAATTACCCTGCCTGGTTCGAATATGAAGGTGCAGGAAAGATCCCGGGAGGCGCCGATAATGGCGTCTGCGTATTCAGACGGATGGGGCGGAGTTTCCTCATTATAGGTAATGCCAAGGCCACCCCCCAAATCAAGATACCGGATTTGAAGGCCAGCGTCTTTCAAGTGACCGAGCAGTTTCCTGAGACGATCCAGAGCGTCAATAAAGGGAGATATTTTCGTCAATTGTGATCCGATATGACAACTGATTCCTTTAATGTCAAGATATTTCAATTTACTTGCCAGAAGATAGGTTTCCAGAGATTTTTCCACATTGACGCCGAATTTGTTTTCTTTCAAACCCGTGGAAATATAAGGATGGGTTTCCGGGTCAACATCAGGATTGACCCGCAGGGCGACGCCGGCCTTCCGGTTCATTCGGGCCGCACAGGCATTGATAACCTCCAGCTCTTGGAAGGATTCGACATTAAACATGAGGATATTGGATGCCAACGCATATTCGATCTCATCAATTCTTTTCCCCACCCCTGAATAAACGACCTTCTGGGGGTCCACTCCTGCCCTCAGGGCTCGGTAAAGCTCACCACCGGAAACGATGTCAACGCCGCCCCCCTCGCGAATGAAGATTCTGAGGATGGCAATATTGGAATTCGACTTGGCGGCAAAGCAGGTAATATGGGGTACCCTGGAGAAGGCATCATCGAAGACGCGGAAGTGATTCTTCAGGGTCCGGTGGCTGTAAACATACAGGGGGGTTCCTACCTGGGCGACAATATCCCGAATCGGAAGCTCTTCACACCACAGATCCTTACCCTCATAGTGGAAATCGTGCATGTAGTGATTACCTCGCTTTGGTTATTTGAATCTAATTTCCGCCGTATTCGACTCGGGACTGCATGTTCCTGATGAAATACACCAGACTACGCGGTACCCATAGTTGCGTCCAGTATCAATGTCCCGATCAAGATAGCGATATTGTCCTGGATCTTTCATGCCGCTCTGAAGGTAAGCCTCATCCTTTTCCGTCAACAATACAAACTTTTGCGGGCAACCAGGACAATCTTCCCCGGGAATTGTGACGGATCTGAGTATTTTGACCATTTTATTGCTTTTTGCCTTCTCCGGCAGGGTCCAGCTTAACAATACACCTTCTTTTGTAATCTCCCCACGGAGATTTTTAATCATTTGCAGTTTTATCTGTTGCCTTGGTACGGGGTTTCCCTTTTTACCACAGCTTACGATCATTGCCGACAAAAGACAGATCAGGACAACAAGGACAGCGGCAGAGAGCTCAAGATGCTTTTTCAATATCCCCAATCCTTTCTTTCACCATGAGCAGTGACGTGCCACCGATCGTCTTGCGCAGATTGACGGAGTTGGACGGTTCCAGGCGTGGGATTACATCTTTGTCGAACTGGACATGGAATTTCCGGAATTCGGGCAAAGTTAATTTTATTAATTCTTTTCGGTTATCAAGGCAATACTCTACAATTCGACCCACAATGCCGTGGGCCTCCCGGAAGGGGATCCCTTTCTGAACGAGATACTCAGCGATATCGGTGGCAGTTGAAAAATCCCTTCCCGCCTCCTGCTCCATTCTATCGCGCTGGAAGGTAATCTGTGAGAGCATCCCCGTAAGGATTTCTACGGATGAGGTCACGGTGTCCACTGTGTCAAAAAGCGGTTCCTTGTCCTCCTGAAGATCCCGGTTATAGGTCATGGGCAAGCCCTTGAGGATAGTCAGCATGGCGATGAGATGACCATAAACCCTGCCCGTCTTTCCCCTAATCAATTCGGCTACATCGGGATTCTTCTTCTGGGGCATGATGCTGCTTCCCGTAGTAAAGGCATCGGATATTTCGACATAATGGAATTCGCTGGATGACCAGATGACCAGGTCCTCGCAAAACCGGCTCATGTGCATCATGACAACCGAAGCGGAGAAGATGAACTCGGCTATGAAATCACGATCGGCCACGGTATCCATGCTGTTACGGCTGACCAGGGGAAACTTCAGCAATCGGGCGACATAGTTGCGATCCAGGGGAAGACTGGTCCCAGCCAAGGCTGCCGCTCCCAACGGAAGCACATTCACCCTTTTCTGGCAGTCCTTGAAACGCTGTTCATCGCGGTCGAACATTTCCCAGAAAGAAAGGAGGTAATGGGACAGCAGGACCGGCTGCGCCTTCTGGAGATGGGTATATCCCGGCATAATGGTCGTTATTTCCCTCTTTGCGGCTTCCAGCAGCTCCCTTTTTAGGTCCTTCAGAAGCATCAGAAGGTTCTTGATCTCATCTCGCAGGTAGAGGCGCACGTCGAGAACTACCTGGTCATTTCGGCTCCGCCCCGTGTGGAGTTTTTCGCCCGCCTTTCCAATGCGCTGAATCAGGGCCTTTTCGATGGCCATATGAATGTCTTCATCCTTAACATCAAAGATGAAGCTTCCCGCTTCCATCTCTTTGCGGATCCCATTCAGCCCTTTTCTGATGGACCTTTCTTCGTCCGCCGAGATAATGCCCTGCCTCCCCAGCATACGTGTGTGGGCAATGCTTCCTTCGATATCATAACGAAACAGACGTCGGTCAAAGTGGATTGATTGAGTGAACTCCTCTACCTTCCGGTCCGTTCCCTTCTTGAACCTTCCGCCCCATGGTTTTGCTGAATTATTCATGTTTTGATCTTATTCTAAATTATCCTATTAATTATTTATTCGTTATTTTTTCTTTTGCCGCTCCGACTCACTTCTTCTCTCAAGCTTGCGCCTTTCGGACTTTCTTTTCTCCTTGCTTTCCGGTCCGGATCGTTTATCCTTGGTCAATGCCTGAATCCTTAGCCGGAGGGCGTTTAGCCGGATAAAGCCCGTTGCGTCCATCTGATTGTATACTTCTTCTTTTTCAAAGGTGGCGAAATCTTCGCGATAAAGAGAAAATGAGGATTTTCTGCCCACGACAATGGCATTGCCTTTGTAGAGCTTCATTCGAGCAGTTCCGGTAACGTTTTCCTGGGTCGCATCAATATACGCCTGGAGGGTCTTCATCTCCGGGGAATACCAGAATCCGTTATATACGAGTTGGGCGTATTTCGGGATCAGGGAATCTCTCATCATCATGACTTCACGGTCCATCGTCAGGGATTCCACGGCGCGATGGGCTGCCCAGAGTACGGTACCGCCCGGAGTTTCATAGACACCCCGGGACTTCATGCCGACAAAACGGTTTTCCACCATGTCCACCCGACCGACGCCATTAGCTCCGGCAAGCTCGTTGATTTTGTCCATCAGCTTTGCCGGGCTCAGCTTCTTCCCGTCCAAGGCAATCGGGTTACCATTCACAAAGTCGATCTCAACGTAGGTCGGTTTATCAGGCGCCGCCTCCGGAGCAACCGTCAAAACAAATAGATCCTCCGGAGGCTCCGCCCAGGGGTCCTCGAGTATTCCCCCTTCATGGGAGATATGCAGGGAATTCCTGTCGCTGCTATATGGTTTCTCTTTCGTTACCAGGGGGACGGGTATTTTATGTTTGGCCGCATAATCCAGCATGGACTGGCGGGAATCGAAGGTCCAGTGAGGATCTTTCCAGGAAGAGATGATCCGTACATAAGGATCGAGGGCCATATAGGTCATTTCAAACCGCACCTGGTCATTCCCCTTCCCCGTCGCCCCGTGACAGACGGCGTCGGCGCCTTCGGTATGGGCAATCTCTATCTGTTTTTTGGCAATCAAGGGTCTTGCCAGAGATGTCCCCAGGAGATAAACCCCTTCATAGATGGCATTTGCCCGTAGTGCCGGAAAAATGAAGTCTCTGGCAAATTCTTCGGTCAGATCTTCAATGTAGATCTTGCTGGCCCCCGTATTAATAGCCTTTTCCTTCAGTCCGTCCAATTCCTCCTTCTGACCGACATCGGCAGCAAAGCAGATCACCTCACACTTGTAAGTTTCAATCAGCCACCTGACGATGACCGATGTGTCCAGACCACCGGAGTAAGCAAGGACGACCTTCTTGATTTTATTACTCATTATTTCTATCCTCCTTCATCAATGTTTCCAGGATTGCCTTCTGGACGTGGAGGCGGTTTTCCGCCTGGTCAAGAACTACGGAATGAGGTCCGTCGATCACCTCGGAAGTGATTTCCTCGCCGCGATGAGCCGGAAGGCAATGCATGACTATCACATTTTTCTTTGCGTGCCTTAAAAGTTCCTGATTAATCTGATAGGATCTGAATATCTTCGCCCGCACTTCCTGTTCCTCTTCCTGACCCATACTCGCCCAGACGTCTGTATAAACGACATCGGCCATCTGGATGGCCTCCACAGGATCACGAAACAAATGTATTCCTTCGCAGGCCTCCCTCATTCCCCTTTCCAGGAGCCCCGGGTGTGGGTCATAACCTTCCGGACAGGCAAGAGATAGTTGAATCGGAAGCCTGGATGCGGCATTTATCCATGAATTGGCGATATTGTTGCCGTCTCCGATGTAGGCTATCTTCAATCCTGCATAATCGCCTTTTTGCTCGATGATCGTGAACAGGTCACTTAAAATCTGGCAGGGATGGAGAAGGTCCGTGAGGCCGTTGATGACGGGAATGGCAGCAGAAATGGCCAGATCCTCGACTGTTTTCTGGGCAAAGGTCCTGATCATGATCCCATCTAAATAACGGGACATAATTCTCGCCGTATCGGCTACCGTTTCACCCCTGCCGATCTGCGTATCTTTTGTACTCAAAAAAAGCGCCTGTCCCCCAAGCTGATACATGCCAACCTCAAAGGAAAGGCGGGTCCGTGTGGAGGCCTTCTCGAAAATCATTCCCAGTGTTTTTCCCGCTAAGGTCCCGTGTGGTCTTCCTTCTTTAAGAAATCTTTTCAGGGACCGTGACCGCGCGAAGATGACCTGAAAATCGTCAATATCAAGATCATACTCCGTCACCAGATCTTTTTTCATGCCCCCTCCCGCAAAACGCCATCCAGAATCTCTATAACTTGATCGATTTCCTGCTCCGTGACGATCAGGGGCGGAACAAACCGCAAAACCCGTGGCCCCGCTGATGCTATGAGCACCCCGCGATCCATACATTTTTTGATTATGCCTGCGACTTCGCCATCAAGCTCCATGCCAATGAGAAGCCCCCTGCCCCGCACATCGCTGATGATGGGATGTTTCTTCCTCAATTCATTGAGCATGTTCATGAAATAGCCGCCCCTGAGCCGACAGTTCGATATGAGATCCTCGCTGAGTAATGTCTCCAGCGTCGCTTTGGCCGCAGCCATTGCCAGCGGGTTGCCGCCAAAGGTCGAGGCGTGGCTGCCCGGCTCAAAGGCTACGGCAACACTGTCTTTAGCAAGAATGGCGCCGATGGGGAATCCGTTTCCCATGGCCTTGGCCATGGTAACGATGTCAGGAATGATCCCATCCTGTTCATAAGCAAAAAGGGTACCTGTCCGTCCCATGCCCACCTGTACCTCGTCAAGAATCAACAAGACACCCTTTTCATCACACAGGCGTCGAACACTCTGAAAATAATCCGGATCGGGAACCCGGATGCCGCCTTCCGCCTGAATGGGCTCAATCATAACGGCACATGTTTTATCGGAGATCGCCTGACCGAGCGCCTCCAGATCATTGAAAGGAACATAATGAAATCCCGCTAATAACGGATTGAATCCCTTATGAAACTTATCCTGACCCGTAGCAGTGATCGTCGCCATGGTCCGACCATGAAAAGAGTCGATCATTGTTACGATCTCGTTTTTTATGCCGCCGCTGCGGTCATTGCCATACTTTTTGGCCAGTTTGATCGCCCCTTCATTCGCCTCGGCGCCGCTGTTACAAAAGAAGACCTTATCGAGGGCGGCCTGTTGTATCAGCAGCCTGGCATATTCGATCTGGATGTCAATATGGTAGAGGTTGGAAACATGCACTAGTTTATCGGCCTGGCTTTTTATGGCGTTGCTGACCGCAGGATGGGCATGGCCAAGGCTACAGACAGCGATGCCGGCGACGAAATCCAGATATTCCCTGCCCTCGGTATCCCATAGCTTCATCCCTTTTCCTCTGGTGAAAACCACGGGAAACCGCTTATATGTTCCCATAATGTACTGATCGGAAAGAGACATCCATTCTTCTTTATTCATTATTAGTTACAACCATTCCTTTAAGTATTATTTTATGTCGTTATCGAACAGTCAATGGGTAAATAAATGTTTCTAGATAATAATCTCTGTGCCAATGCCTCGATCCGTAAACATCTCCAGCAGAATCGCATGCTTCAGGCGGCCGTCGATGATGTGAGACTTTCTCACCCCGCCCCGCAGCGCCTTAAGGCAGCATTTGACCTTTGGAAACATCCCGCCGTGGATGACTTTATCATTAATCATCGCCAGGGCCTCGGCGTTACTCATGGTATTGATAAGTTTCTTTTCAGAGTCAAGGACACCTTCCACATCGGTTAACAAAACAAGCTTTTCTGCCTGAAGAGCGGCTGCTACTGCTCCGGCAACGATATCAGCATTGATATTGTAGGTTTCTCCTTTATCGCCAAGACCGGTAGGGGCAATAACGGGAATAAAGCCGTCCTTTACCAGGCCCGTGATAAGGGAAGCGTTAATTTCTTTTACTTTACCGACAAGACCGAGATCAATAATTTCCGGTGGGGTATCCTTGGCCTTTTCGGCGCTTAAAAGATACTTCTCCGCCCGGATGAGACTGCCGTCCTTGCCGCTCAAACCAACGGCCTTTCCTCCATGCTGGTTGATCAGCCCCACGATCTCCTTGTTGACCTTGCCCACCAGCACCATTTCCACAATGTCCATGGTCTCCTGGTCTGTCACCCGCATCCCCTGAATGAAATGAGACTCCTTACCAAGCTTTTTTAGATAGCCTCCGATCTGGGGTCCCCCGCCATGAACTACTACGGGATGAATGCCCACATATTTCATCATCAGCACATCCCTGGCAAACATGTCCTTGAGTTCATCATCCACCATGGCGTGACCGCCGTATTTGATCACGATTATTTTGTTGTAAAACCGTCGAATGTAGGGAAGGGCCTCAATGAGGATCTCTGCCCTTTCCATGGATTTTTTCACACTGTCCATTTTCTCCCCTTCGGTAAATTGTATTCTTATAGAATATAGCGGCTCAGGTCTTCATCCTCGATAATATCGCCAAGCTTCTCCTGGACTTGCTGAGCGTCGATTACCACGTTTTTCTCACTCATATCGGGGGCATCGAAAGAAATATCCTCCAAGAGGGTTTCCATGATCGTATAGAGTCTTCTCGCCCCGATATTTTCTGTTCTTTCATTGACAATGGTGGCTACTTCGGCGATTTCCGCAATCGCCTCCGTCGTAAAGGTTACCGTTAGACCTTCTGTGGCCAGCATTTCGATATATTGCTTAATCAAGGCGTTATGAGGTTCTGTGAGAATACGGATAAACTCTTCTTTACCGAGGGAATCCAGCTCTACCCTAATCGGGAAACGGCCCTGTAGTTCCGGGATGAGATCCGATGGTTTGGTGGCACTGAAGGCCCCGGCGGCGATAAACAGGATATGATCTGTTTTGAGCATTCCATGACGAGTGTTAACTGTCGATCCCTCCACAATGGGCAACAGATCCCGTTGAACACCTTCTCGGGAAACATCGGGGCCATGCGGGGAATCGCTTCCCACGATCTTGTCGATCTCATCCAGGAAAATAATTCCCGATTGCTCTACTCGGGAAATCGCCGTTTTTGTCACCTTTTCCATATCCACAAGACGCTGGGCCTGCTCCTGCGCCAATATATCCAGGGCTTCCGGCACCATGACCCTGTTTTTTTTCTTTTTGGGGGGAAACATATTGCCGAAAAGCTCTTTAATGTTCATCCCCATATCTTCGATGCCGGACGTAGAAAATATTTCTATCATAGGACCGCTACGTTGTTCCGATACCTCTATTTCCACGTAACGACCATCAAGTTTTCCTTCATGCAGAAGGCGTCGCAACTTTTCCCGGGTCGTATCCTGCTGTTTTAAGAGATCTTCCTCATCCGTATCAAATTCTTTTTCTTCATCCAGCATCTGTCCAACTGTCCTCTCCACCGGTTTGGGTGGTAAGAGAACGTCCAGCAGGGCCTCCTCTGCCAAAGTCGCCGCTTTGGCACCTACGCTTTCCTGCTCTTCAGCCTTCGCCATGTTAATGGCAAGTTCTACAAGGTCGCGGATCATGGATTCCACGTCTCTGCCTACATAGCCCACTTCCGTAAATTTGGATGCCTCAATCTTGAGAAAAGGAGAATTATCCAGTTTGGCAAGGCGGCGGGCAATTTCAGTTTTCCCGACTCCTGTCGGTCCGATCATGATAATATTTTTTGGCGAGATCTCTTCGCCAAGGTCCTTTGGGACGTTCTGTCGCCGCCAGCGGTTCCGCAAGGCTATAGCCACTGCCCTTTTCGCGTCCCCCTGACCGATGATATGCTGATCAAGCTTTTCCACAATTTCGCGAGGCGTCATGGCCTTCATGGTTGCTTTTTTTTCTCGTTCTACTATATTTAAAGCCGGTAGTGCTTTAGTCATCGTTGGTATCCAATTCTTCGACAGTAATGTTGTTATTTGTATAAATGCATATTTCCGATGCGATCTTCACTGACTCCGTGGCGATTTCCGTCGCCGACAGATCGGAAAAACGGACCAGGGCGCGGGCGGCGGCCAGGGCGTAAGGGCCGCCGGAACCGATCGCCATGACTTCATCGTCTGATTCAATGACATCACCGTTACCGGAAATCAGCAGGAAATAATCCTTGCTGACGGCAATCATCAGGGCTTCGAGATGACGCAGTACCCGATCGGTTCGCCAGTCCTTCGTCAGCTCAACGGCGGCTCGTAAAAGATTTC
>JANXZC010000045.1 GCA_025355725.1 Syntrophus sp. (in: bacteria) | reverse complement strand
TGAGGTGCTGGATATCCATGAAGCGCCCGGGAACGGCCAGCATGAAGCCGATATTGTCGCGGCCCCGGCGACCCGCCCGCCCGGTCATCTGGTGAAACTCCGTTCCCGACAGGGGGCTGAATTCATGGCCGTTAAAAAGATCGGAATTGAACAGGACAATGGTTCGGGCCGGATAATTGACGCCGGCAGCGACGGTGGAGGTGGCAAAGATGGCGTCAAGATGGCCCTTTTTCATCATGTTTTCCACAACATTCTTCCAGGCGGGCAGTTGGCCTCCGTGGTGGGCCGCAACCCTTGTCCTCTCCAGAGATGGCAATTGCCGGTGTCCTTCCAGATAGGGATACCGGGCGAGGAGGTCTTCCAGGTCATAGTGGAAACTGTCATTTTGTCCATCATCGGGTCGGGCGGCATGACAGGTCTTCAGCGCCCCGTCGCATTCGGCGCGTGATTTCAGAAAGAAAATGGCCGGCAGGAGCTGGAAGGTTCTCAAGACCTCGATGATGTCGCCAAAGCGGGGAAAGGGCTCGTGACGCTTCCTTCCTTCCTTCTGCGTATCGAGATAGGAGGTAATCTTACCGAAGAGGCGGGTTTTCTCCAGATAAGGCATTAGTCGCCCCGAGGGGTGGAGAAAAAGGGGATACAGGGGTACCGGACGCTTATCTTCGGCTACGACGAAACAGGGCTTTCCCCGAAGTTTGGACAGCCAGTCGGCAATCTCCCCGGCGTTGCCGATGGTTGCGGAAAGGAGGAGGAGATTGATCCGGACGGGCAGGTAGATCATGATTTCTTCCCAGACGACCCCCCGGTCGCGGTCACCCAGGTAATGGGCCTCGTCGAGGATCACGAGCTGACAATTCAGGTCCTCGCCCCGGTGCATGGCGTCATAGAGCTGATTTCGGAGGATCTCGGTGGTCCCCACGATGATGGGGGCGTCGGGGTTGTCCTTTGTGTCTCCCGTCAGAATTCCTACCCGGTCGGCGCCAAAAATCTGGCCGAATTCCGAATATTTGGCGTTGCTGAGGGCCTTCAGGGGCGAGGTGTACCAGCACCGCCCGCCCGCCGTCGCGACCATCCTGATGGCCTCTTCGGCAATCCATGTCTTGCCCGACCCGGTGGGGGCCGTAACAATACAGTCCCCATCCCGGATGGCCTCAAGGGCGCGAAGTTGAAAGGCATCGGCCTTGAAGGGAATGGTTTCGGGCCTGCCGATGCGGGCGAAGGTACCTTTCAGTACCGGCTCGGCCTCAGGAACCATGCGGTTATGGCGGGGTCTGAATGGTTTAGGTTTCCTGTGACCGCGTACTGTTTTTTCTCTGGCTAAATGTTGGGGCATGGGTCTTCCTAGCACAGGTTTCCCTGATCCGTAAAGAAATTCGCATCACCGGATGGATACTTTTCGCGAAAGAGTCATCATTAACAGCCGAATCCTCAGGAGCAATAAATTCGGAGAGATTGCTTTACAGTTGACACTTGATCGGTTTCGTCCTAAGTATCGCCCACTTTACAGGATAACGGGGCATGGTGATAACTCTATATGGACTATTCTGCAGATGGGATAGGGATGGGAAATATTTGGAGACGGGATGAAAAGTAAATCCCCCTCCGACATATTCTGGGGATGGTATATAGTCGGTGCCGCTTTTTTTGTCCTGGCCATAAACTACGGGTCCAGGTACTGTTTCGGCGTCTTTGTGAAGCCCCTGGCTACGGATTACGGATGGTCCCGGTCAGTCATATCTCTGGGGGCCTCCCTCAACATGTTCGTCTATTCTGCCTGCGCTGTCGTAATCGGGAGGATGGTGGACCGGATTGCACCCCGTTGGATTGTGACCGTGGGGGCCGTCATTGCCGCCGTGAGTTTCGTGCTCGCGGCATTTGTCCGGGAACCATGGCAGTTTTATCTGGTCTATGGCCTGTTGTTAGGGATCGGGTCGTCCGGGCTGGGGGTAGTAACGATCAATTCCTCGGTGGGGAAATGGTTTATCAGGAAGCGGGGGACGGCCCTGGGAATTACCACGATGGGGGTAAGCTTCGGCACCGTTGCCCTGACCCCCCTGGCGGGCGTCATTGTGAGGGATTTCAACTGGCAGACAGGCTTTCTGGTGCTGGGAATCATCACCCTTGTAGTCGGTGTCAGTCTTTCCCAGATCTTTTTTCGTAAAATACGTCCCGAGGATCACGGCATGTTGCCGGACGGCGAAACCCGTCCGGAACTTGTCGTCAAGGTCGTCAAGATCGATGCGATGCAGGAACCAGTACGGCTTCGGTTCGGGGACATGTGCGTCGATAAGAGGTTCCAGGTTCTGGCGCTGTCCTTCGGCCTGGCGGTGATGGTGCTCATGACCGTATTTGTTCATCAGGTGGCCTTTGCCATCGATCAGGGTATTGACAGAGTCCTGGCCGCCTCCTCTTTGGCTGCCCTTGGTTTGGCCGGATTTGCCGGTCAGTTTTTCTTCGGCTGGCTCAGTGACCGTATTCGCGATCCCAAATACGCGTCTTTTATGGGAATGATGTTCATGCTGGCCGGTCTTGTCGTGCTCCTTCAGGTCACATCCGCCCGTGGTCTTTTCTTCTACGCCGTCATTTTCGGGTTCGGTTACGGCTCCTTGGCGCCCCTGATGCCCATTCTGCTGGCGGACCGTTTCGGTCGTCACTTCCTGGGGTCCGTTTACGGGTTTATCACCCTTTTTCTCGGTATCGGCGGGAGTATCGGTCCTTACCTGGCCGGCCTCATATACGATCGATTTGGCGCCTATACCTACGTCTGGCAGGCTGATATCGTGATCATGATCTTCGTGGCCGTTTTTATTCTGACCCTGAAATCTAAGGAATCGGAATCTTGAAGATCAGCGCCTCGCGAGATGAATTGCTGGGTATCCTCAGTCTCCTGGGAGGCGTGGGACTCTTCAGCACCGTCGAGATTGCGAGCAAGATTATTGGCCCCCGCGTTGATCCGGTGGTGTTGACCTTTCTCCGCTTCTTCATTACCGGAATTGTCCTGATCATTATATGCATCCCCATGCTGCGCCTGCGCCTGACGCCGCTGAGTTGGAAGGATTACGGGATCTTTCTGCTTAACGGGCTGATCGGCATCGCCCTTGGCATCACTCTTTTTCACATCGCCATTCTGACCATGGAAAAAGCGACTTCCGCTGCTGTCGTCTTCAGCGTCAACCCCGTTTTTGTTATTCTCCTGTCCCGCTTTATCAACAGGGAGTCCTGGCACCTGCATGTATGGGTGGCTGCATTACTCGGCGTCCTCGGTGTCTCCTTTTTTGCCTATGAATCGGGAGCCTTCCTGACCGTCTCTCTCCAAGGCCTGGGATTGATGCTCCTCGCGGCCTTCTTCTTTGCCCTCTCCATCTGCATTTCCCGGCGCGTGGTCGGCGGTTACGGGGCCATGATGCTGGCTGGCTTTTCCGCTCTCTTTGGGAGCCTGTTGTTATTGCCGCTAGCCTGGTATCGCTTTTCTTGCGCCGGATTCGGGCCCCTTGTCGGGGCGTGGCTTCCCGTCGCCTATGTCGTCGTCTTCGGAACGGTGTTGGCCTATGTCTTTTATTACTTTGGAATTCTGAACACTTCTGCCCAGAAGGCTTCCCTCGCCTTTTTTCTCAAGCCCGTTTTGGCCTCGGTACTGGCGGCCTGGATTCTCAACGAAACGATCAATGGTTACATGATTGCGGGTACCATCTTCATCCTCTGCGGTTTGGTCGTCACGGTTTTCGGTTCTTACCTGAAAAAACGATCGTGATTGGCAGAACGATGGCAATAGATTGTCTATTGTAATCAAAAGACTGGAAGATGGGGTGCGAGCCGGTAAGGATTATTTACGGACAAGCTCTAAGTCTTTTCGGCCTTTGTGTGTCTATCCGTCAGGCTTTTTGATACCGAAGATGCCAGGTGGGCCAGCAGGGTTGTATCCATCTCGGCATGGTAGCGGGTCGAAGCGGTGTCGCCAAAGTTAAGGCTGCCAATGAAAGCTCCGTTCAAGGTGATGGGGGCCATGGCAATGGATTTAATGAAATATTTGTTGCTCTGGGGGAGGAGCTTGTAGAAGGGTTTGAGATCGCCGTTAGCGAGAACAGGGTCTGCGCCCTTGACTGCCAGTTCGGAAAAGGGGGTGGCATCGATCTGGTTCAAGCGTTCCCTGAGAAAGGGTGATTTAATAAGTATCTCTTTCCAGCCCGTCGTTTCCGGATGATCGATCAGGGAAAACCAGGCAAAGGGAATGTTAAATGCCTCCTGAAGCTCTTGCAGGACATAGGCGATCAGTTCGCCGACGTCGGCCGCCGCAGACAGGGAATTCTCAATCCGGGAAAAGGTTTCCTGGATCGCCTCGTTTACCCGCTTCGTTTCTCCGGAATTGTTCATAGCCACGCTCCCGTATAAAAATTTGAATTCTGCCAGAACCACTGTGTGGTCCGATGGTTTTTCGGTTACCCGGGGGGCCATGTCGATCCAGCATCGGGTGGACTTTTCCGCCAGGGTTGCTGTTGCCATGATGTGATCGACCCGCCAGCCTAACTTTCTTTCCGCGGATTTCGGCGTCCGGTAATCAAAAAAAGTATATTGCTGCGCCTCCCCGGGATGGTGTTTCCGGAAGACATCGACGAAACCCCAGTCCTTGACATGGCCAAAGGCCTCCCATACCTCGGGGGTGAAACAGACGTGTCCCCGCAGTCGCTTGGGATTGTGGACATCGATGTCTTCGGGGGCGACATTGATGTCTCCGCACCAGATGACATTCTCCTCTGGGGAAAAGGTCCGTTCAAAGTAACGCCGCAATCGCTGAAACCACTCCAGCTTATATGCGAATTGAGGAGTTCCCCGCTCCCGGCCCTGGGGGACATAGGTATTGACCACCGTGAAGTGGGGGAAGGATACCCGCAGCAGCCGGTCCTCATCCGCCGTCGCCCCGTCGTCCCCAAGACCGCGGAAAACCGCTTCCGGTTTTGCCAGGGATGCCACGGCGACGCCGTTGTACTGACGTTCTCCCCGGAAGGTGATATGATATCCCGCATCGGTAAATTCAGCTTGGGGAAATTTGTCGTCTGCCACCTTGGTTTCCTGAAGACAGATCACGTCGGGCCGGTTTTCCCGCAGCCAGGGCATCAGGATGTGGAGGCGGGAACGGATGGAATTTACGTTGTAGGTGGCAATGCGGAAAACGGCCATGAAGTTACCTTTCGTTATGGCTCATTGAGTTGGTTTTCCCCGTATCATGACCTGCCGTCAGTATCAAGGCCATTTCATGCAAAATTGTCTATTTCAGACGGAAATCCACACGGCTGTCCCGGACCTTTTCCTTCTTTTCCGGTGCCAACTTTGAGGTCGAGGTGAGAAAAATCCTCCCGGGATCTACCTGACCGGACTTGAGGATCTGATCCTTTACCCCTTCGGCCCGGCGCAGGGCCAGCTGTCTGAGCTCTCCGTCGCTCACGGCGGTATGCTCCAGGAGGAGCCGTTCCATCTCCGGTTGGGGAAGGCTTTTCGCCAGGCCGATGACATTCCTTGGTTTGGGTATATTCGCTTCGCTGTAAACCCGGCTCAGATATTTTTCGTACTCGCCGGCAGTGAGCTTAACCTGCCCAACGGGCACGGCCGGTTTGCCCGCTTCGATAAGATCGTCCAGCTTGCGCTCCCGGACCTTCCGTTCCAGTATCCTCCTTTTCAGCGCCTCCCCGTCCTGAACCGGGTCCACATGTCCCTCGATGTCCATCCGGATGTTGGGCTTTTCGTAGAGCGCCTTGGCCAGGGAGGAGATCTTATTCATGGCTGCCTCATTCAGCGTGGCGCTGCCCGCGTCAAACTCGATATAACTCAACTCTTCCCCGCCACCGCCAAGAGAGGCAAGGAGGGCAAAGGGGGCCGTCAGGGCCTTGGTGAAGATGTTGACGATAATCTGCCAGATAATGGGCCAGACCTTGAACTGGGGATCGTCAAGGCTGCCCGTGACGGGGATGTCCAGATTTATCTGTCCATGCCGATCCTTGAGAAGGGACACCCCGAGAGAAACGGGGGCCTTGATGGCATCGGGGCTGTCCACCCGTTCGCCGAGGGTCAACTGATCGATGAAAACCTTGTGGGTGGCATTTAATTTCCCTTGTTCCACCAGGTAAGAAACATCGAAAGTCAGCTTTCCCTTCAAAATCGGATGCCCTAAGTATTTGCTCGTATAGGGCGTCACCGGACTCAGTTCGATGTCTTTGAACTGCATGGCGATATCGGCATATTGGCTCTGGCTGAGGGGATTGATCCGCCCCTTGATCAGGATGTCCGAACCGCGCTCGAGATTCCCCCGGAGACTGACCG
>JANXZC010000110.1 GCA_025355725.1 Syntrophus sp. (in: bacteria) | reverse complement strand
CTGCCTCGACCAGCGGGCTATCGACTATGCAATGATCAACCTGGATGGCACGGAAAACAAATCGGTCCTCGGGGCCAATGCTATCCTCGGTGTTTCTCTTGCCTGCGCCAAGGCGGCGGCGGCAGCGGTGGATCTTCCCCTTTATCGCTACATCGGCGGCGTCTCCGCCAAGGACATCCCCGTCCCCATGATGAACATCATCAACGGCGGACAACACGCCGACAACAATGTGGATATTCAGGAATTCATGATCATGCCCGTCGGCGCCCCCAATTTCCGGGAGGGATTACGCATGAGCGCCGAGGTGTTTCATGCCCTGAAGTCGGTGCTGAAAAGCAAAGGACTGAACACGGCCGTCGGCGACGAAGGGGGCTTCGCTCCCAATCTGAAATCCAATGAAGAGGCCCTGATGGTCATCATGGAGGCTATCCAGAAGGCTAAATATAAACCGGGAAAAGACATCTTCATCGCCCTTGATCCGGCAGCAAGTTCCTTTTACAAAAAAGGGAAGTACATCCTGGCAGCAGAGAAGAAGCCGGAAAAAACGGCGGCGGAAATGGTGAAATTTTATGAAGACATGGTGAAGCGATATCCGATTATCTCCATCGAGGACGGCCTGGCGGAAGATGACTGGGATGGATGGAAGCTCCTGACGGACGCCTTGGGCAGCAAGATCCAAATCGTCGGCGACGACATCTTCGTCACAAACCGAAAGCGCCTGGAAATGGGAATTAAGAAGGGAATTGCCAATTCCATCCTGATCAAGCTCAACCAGATCGGCAGTCTCACGGAAACCCTGGAAACGATCCAAATGGCTAAAGAGGCCGGTTATACCACGGTGATTTCTCACCGTTCCGGAGAGACGGAAGATGTCATCATGGCCGACGTGGCTGTCGCCGCCAACTGCGGACAGATCAAAAGCGGCTCCCTGTCCCGGAGTGAGCGTCTAGCCAAATACAACCAGTTGCTGCGCATTGAGGAAGAGTTGGGGGACGCCGCCGTGTATCGCGGCAAGGGGGCTTTCTACAGCATAAAGTAATACTGCATGGCAAACAGGGGGATGGGGTTATTGTGGAAACCATCCCCCGTTTTCATCTGGGCAGTTGCATCTCGACTGACACCCTTGAGTCAAAAAGAAAATCCGAGTATACAGCACTTATAGAAACCGGAATAAGCGGCGGCGGAGAGATTCATGGGCTCGTCGGTCAGAGGCGAGGGAATATGTCTTTCCTTCCTTCCTGTCCTTCTTATCGCTGGCCTCCGACAGGCTCAGTATCCCGGCTTCATGAAGGGCAACAATGGCGTTCTGGTAGTTGGCCTGGGAGAGGGCTTCTGCCCGACAGACCTCCCCTTTTTTGAACATCTTCGACCCGAGCTTGTGGATGTTTTTCAGCCATTCCCTTTCTGATTTCGGTCCTTTTCGCAGGTAGGCGCATGCCCGGATGACAACCCAGTAAGACTGGATATAGTTTTCGATGAGACCGGCAAATGGCCGCAGGTTTGTCCTGCCTCTGCCTTTCACCTCAAAGCATGCGTCTCCGTCGTCACCCCGCCTTTCCATAGTGATCATCCCCCGATTATTGAGATAGGACAGGGCGCCGTTCACATCCTCGCCATCCTCCCGCTCCTGATCAAAGATGAACTCATTCCAGAAAAGTCGTTTGAGAAAGTGGTAATCATCAAGAATCAACCCCAGGGGAATGTTATCTTCGGGGTGGGCAAGCATGGAGGTGGCCACAAAGCTCAGGGGCAAAAAGAAATGGAGGATGTTGTTTTTATAGTATTCGAGGTTAAGTCGTTTGTCGTCGTCGAGGCTATAGACGATTTCTTCCAGGTCCGATTCTTCACCCTCTTCATCACCCATCCTTGAAATCAGTCCTGACTGGTCGAAAAGCAGCAAGGCGTCCTGGATGGCCTTTCCCCGGTGGACAAAGGTTGTGGCCAGACTCACTTTTCGATGTACAAGGTATTCATAAAATTCGTTCAGGATCTCCATCAGCTCATCGTGACTGACCCCACGACGATCGTGGGATAAAAGACCGGCGGAAATGAGGGCAAAGGGTGTGACGACGGATACCTTGTTGATCGATAAGGCAATTTCATAGCCGATCTTCCGGTAGAGGCTCTGCCTTTCTTCGACGTTCATGTCGGCAAAGGCTTTATCCTGGCCCTCCAGATAGGATCTCAGAAATATCGGTTCGCCAATGTTCACATAGACGCTGCCATAACGTTTGCGCAGGACTTTCGAACTTTTGATGACATCCGTCGTTTTTTCCTGTTCTTTGGGGGCTCCTCCCAATTCCTTCAAATAGGACTTCTCCTCAATAACGCGATCATAACCAATGTAGATGGGGATGGCAGCAAGATCTTCCGTGGCCTGTTGCTGAAAGGCCTGAATGATCATCGACAGGAGTCCGTATTTCGGCATCACCATCTTTCCGGTTCGACTGCGCCCCCCTTCGATGAAAAATTCAATCGGCAACCCTTCCTTGATCAATATTTCCAGATACTTTGCAAAGACCTCCGCGTAAAATGGATTACCGCGAAAACTACGTCGCAGAAAAAAAGCCCCGGATTTTCTGAATATGTACCCGAAGGGGCCGAAGGCCATATTGGTCCCCGCAGCAACGAAGGGCAACTGGAGATGATGCTCATAAAAGATATAAGATAGGAGCAGATAATCGATATGGCTGCGGTGACAGGGAATGATGACGTATGGCATTTTCTTGGATATATTGCGTATTCTTGCCATTCCTTCCCGGTCGACCACGACGCCGTCATAGATATTGTTCCACAGCCACGACAGGATCCGCGCCCATATCTCGATAAGGACGTTACTATAATCAGCGGCTATTTCATTCAGGTATTTCCGGGCCTCCCTGGCTAGGGCAGGATAGTCCTTTTTCCCCACGGCGGCCATATTTTCCATGTAATTTATAAGCCCCGGCTCCTTGAGGACCATGCTGATATGTTCCTGACGTGATTTGAGAAAAGACCCCACCAGGGCTGTTTTCTCCTCGTCAATTCGCTCGATCAGATCCCGGCGTAAATTCTTAATCAAAACCGCAGTCGGCATTTCCGCACCTTCCCCGGCAAACTTGGACAACTCCACCGCTTCCGTGGGCATGACGAAGATTTTGTTGGCGTAGCGGAGAAAGGTGACCAATCGCTGGAGGAACATGGTATTATCCGTCTGACCGAAGAGGATGTTCATCAGACTCTCTTTTTCCTTTTCTCTCCTCATCCCATACGTCACCAGGACAGGGACGATATACACCGGCGTCTCAAGGACCTTTTGCGCCGTCAAAAGCGACGCCAGGGCCTCTTCAACTTTACTGTTCTCGAAGAATTCAGACCCGCCAAGATGAATAATCAAAGCATGACCGGCGGCAAGATGACCTTGGATTGGATTGCCGGTGTCCTCCTCCGATTCGGCAGGGCGATAAAAAAAGCGACTGAGAAATGACACCACGACGCGTAGGGCAATAAGTAATGGTTGCCACAGGGTCATATTGACATCATGGCTGCAGACGGGGATCGGGATCCCTTTGCGCAAGGCCAGGTCCCTGATGATCAGACTGTTGAGCTGACTGCGATCCTTCAGGGCATATACGACCAGTCCCTCGCTATGGAGTTTCTTCAGAAAATCGACGGCCTCCACGTCGAAAGGTATTTTGGAGAGGGCCTTCTTAACGAGCCAGTTCAAGGGGAAATTCCCCTCGGCATACAAACTTTCCCGTTTATAGTTACGAGACTCGTGTATCCATCTTTCTATCTTTCCAAATAGCGGTATCATTTACTTTATTTGACCATCTCTTTGCATATAAATCTATGAACCGTTTACGGCAAAGGCAGCGGGAAATTTTTCTCGCATTGTCTTTTCCACAAGCTCCCGTATTTCCGTGGCCGAGGACATCTTCATTACCTCTTTGAGGAGTTTTTTCGAATCCCTCAGGGTCGCTGCCCGGATGATTTCCTTAACCTTCGGAATGGCCAAGGGGTTCATGCTCAGTTCGTCAAGTTCCAGGGCCAGAAGAATCATTGCGTATAAAGGGTCACCAGCCATTTCACCACACATGGCGACATGGATGCCGGCCCGATGACCGACATCGACAACCTCCTTGATCAGCTTCAGAACGGCCGGATGCAGGGGCTCATAAAGGTAGGACACACGGTCATTGATCCGGTCGATCGCCAGAACATACTGAATGAGATCGTTCGTCCCGATACTGAAGAAATCCACCTCCTTGGCAAGGCTCTCGGCAATGACCACCGCAGAAGGAACCTCAATCATAGCGCCGATTTCAATATCATCCCCTACGGCCTTCCCTTCCATCCTTAAATCGTCCCTGACCTCCGAGAGAATCCTTTTGGCGGCGCGTATTTCTTCGATTCCCGAAATCATGGGAAAGAGGATCCTGGTCTTGCCGAAGGCACTGGCCCGCAGAATCGCCCGGAGCTGCACCTTGAACAGATTGACCTCTTGCAGGCAGAAACGGATGGCCCGTAATCCCATCTGGGGGTTCATCTCCTTGGCTAACTTCGGATCGGAAAAGTATTTGTCCCCCCCCAGATCAAAGGTGCGAATGGTGGACCAATGCAGACCCTCAACGCCAATAACCCGGCGGTAATTGATAAAGTGATCTTCCTCCGTTGGAAGCTCCTCGCGATTAATATAAATGAATTCGGTTCGGTACAGGCCAATCCCTTCGGCCCCATGGGTGATGGCGGAAGATATCTCTTCAATGAATTCGATGTTACAGCCGATTTGAATTTTATAGCGGTCCTTCGTCACCGCCGGAAATTTTGCATATTTCAGTGATACTTCCCGGGCCGTCTGATAAAGACGTTTCTTTTCTTCGTAACGATGGAGGATCTCGGGATCGGGATTGACAATGACCAGACCGGCGGCGCCGTCGATAATAATATCATCGTTGGTCCGCACCAGACGGGTGACCTTCTCCAGACCGACAACGGCAGGAATGGCAATTGAACGGGCCACAATAGCGGTATGGGATGTCTTGCTTCCGATGTCAGTTGCGAAACCGAGAACCTTGTCGATCATCATCTGGGCCGTATCGGCGGGCGACAAATCCGAGGCAATGACAATGACCCGTTCCCCCAGAGAAGAGATGGTTTCCTGCCGCCTGCCGGCGAGATGCCTGAGGATCATTTGCCCCACATAGCGGATGTCACTGAAGCGATCCCGGAGGTACTCATCCTCCATTTTCTCAAACAGCTCCCGGTACTTGTCAATGGTCATGCTGACGGCCCATTCGGCGTTTACAGACATCTCCTTAATCCGTTGCACGACATTGCGGACGAAGGACCGGTCCTTGAGGAGCATAATGTGGACATCCATAATGTGTAGCGGTTCGAGCCCCGCTACTTCACTGAGACGGCTCTTCACATCACGCAATTGTGCTTCCGAGGCCCGCAGGGCATCCCTAAATCGTTTGACTTCCTTTGTTACCAGACTGGCCTTCCCCAGTTTGTAAAAAGAAATCTGAGAATCCCGGCGATCAAACAGGTAGGCCTTACCGATCACTACTCCCGGCGATACGCCAATTCCCTTGAGAACAATATTTTTCACACTTTGTTCTGGTGCCATATAAATGATTCTACCCCTTATCAATCCTCACCGAACTTGTCTGCAAACAAACTTTCTAGAGCAGTCAGGGCGTCGACGGCATCGTTGCCCTCCGCCTTTACGGTTATAAATCCGCCCCGTGAACAAGCCAGCGTAAGAATCCCTAGGAGACTCTTGCCGTTGACCTCTTGCCCATCATATTCAAAGAATATTCGTGACTTGAATTTATTAGAAACCGCCACGAGCCTTGCCGCCACCCGTGCATGGATTCCTAACTTGTTTTTAACCTCAAAGATCATTATCTCCTGCATGTTAAATCATCAGGGCCAAGGACCCGGCCGTCATGCCATAAAGGATGGTGAGGGGAGACAGGCCTCGTTCCATCGCAAGAAAAGACAGCAGCACCGCCGTGAGCACCGCGATACTAACAAGCGGTTGCATCCATATTCCTGAGTAGGCATTGGCGATCCCCTGCCCGAGCCATGCAGCAGCAACTGCAAGGCAAAAAATAGTTCCCCACCGCATGTAGCGGGCCAATCGTGGCAAATCCCACGACTGGATATAGGTAATTCCCTGCCAACCTTGCCGGTAACCCTCAAGGAAACCCTTAAGACGGATCCAGATTTGCAGAGGATCAAAAAGTAGTAACAAAACAAAAGGGCCCCAGACAGAACCTTGATAGGCTATGGCGGCGGCGGTGATACCGGTGAGAGGTCGAAGACTTCCCCAGAAAAAACTATCTCCGATGGCAGCATAAGGACCCATGAGTGATTTTTTCAGTCTTGATATTTCCGAGGTATGATCATGATGTCCATTAGCGGCCTCCAACCTGATAACCGAACCGAGTACGGCGCCTGACAAGTAAGGATGAGTATTAAAATATTCAAGATGTCGGACAAGAAATGAAGAGATGCTTTTTTCGTCTTTTCCCATTCTCCGAATAAGAGGAAGAATGGCAACGGCGAATCCCAAGTTTTGCATTCTCCGGAAATTCAGCGATGCCATAATAAAGAGTGACCGTAAAAAAAAACCGGCCAAATCTGATGCCTTCATCCTTCCTCATCTTTCCCTGCCGATACAGGCCTGCAAACCCGAGATTCGTAACACGGAAATCCTGTTAAGTCAATTCATTCCCCTTTATCCTTGACAGAGGTATGATTATTTGTTAGTAATTTCAACTTTTTTTTTGAGGTGAGAAAGATGATTTGTCAGACCATCAGGACGGGCACAGATTGTGTGTTCATGAAGAATAAGGGATGTGATTTCAAAGACGGCGCCTGTAAGACCATCATTGAAAAGTGCGAGGGATGCGGCCGGATTATCGATCTGGAAACAGGCCGTTATTGTAAGGTTTATATGGACCCGGCCAGCAGGTGGCTCATGGGAAATTGCGTTACCGCAACCCACGTAAAACTGGAAATAAAAGAGGCTGCCCAGAAAATAAACCCGCTGAAGGCATCGAAGCGGGCAAGCCGAGCAAAAAAGAAGAAATAAAATAATTCCAAATCCAAATAAAAGACAAAACCAAGGCGGCAAGGCAGAGGCGCCGCAGGCGTTTTTTTATGCGTCGTGGAGCCGATTGCCAACGCCAAAAGGAAATGGCGCTTTGGTTTAGATATTGGACAACAGAAACGACAAAGGGAGTCCGTACCCCACCGGTACGGACTCCCTTTGTCAGGAAATAATTTCTCTAATCTGCCTCAGCATGACCTTGACAGCCGTCAGGAGCTGCCTTTCCTGGTCCACGGCTCCTTCTTCCTGGCAGGCAATTGCTCCCCTTCTGGAAAGCTGATTCTTGGCGCCTTTGATCGTAAAATGATCTTTATAGAGAAGATCCCTGATGATCAGCAGCTCTTCCAGATCTTTACGCCGGTAAAGCCGCTGGTCGGATGCCGTGCGGACAGGCTTGACCGATTTGAACTCCGACTCCCAGTATCTTACGACGTAAGACTCCACCCCGAGGATGCTGCTGACTTCGCCAATTCGATAATAGGTCTTGTCAGGAATCGACACGTCCATACCAGGCGCCCCACATTACCGGGTTTGCGATACGGAACTAAACGTTCAGTGCCTTACGCAAAACCTGACTTGATTTGAAAGTGAGGACGCGGCGAGCAGAAATCTCGATTTCTTTGCCCGTCTGGGGGTTCCGTCCGCGCCGGGACTTCTTTTCCTTCACCACAAAATTCCCAAAACCGGATATTTTTATTTTTTCGCCCCGGCCCAGGCAGTCCTTCATAATATCGAAAACCGATTCCACAATCCTTGCCGAATCCTTCTTTGAAAAACCAAGCTTCTCGTACACGTCCTGAATAATGTCTATTTTCGTCATGGTTCTACCTCCTGTCTTCCGCTATTGTTTATTCTCCCCGGATCTTTGCTCCTGTCGCCTCGACCATGGTTTTAACGATCCGGTTATGGGCCACGTTGATCTCCTCTTCCGTCAGGGTTCTTTTGGTGGATCGATACTCAAAGCGCAATCCTAAACTCTTCATCCCCTCAGGCAGATTTTCACCCGTATATACATCAAATATTGCAACATTTTCAAGTAATACTTCATGCTGCTCATATCCGGTTCGGCAGAGGGTTTCTCCTTCCATAGCAACAGGAACAAGAAACGCCATATCTCTGGAACTGGCTGGAAACTTCGACACTTCCCTGAAGTCAATTTTTCCCTTTGTGAACAAGCGCAGGGTCTCCAAATCCAGTTGAAACACAATGGCGCGGTTTTTCAGATCCATTCGCTCAAGGACATCAGGATGAATTTCGCCTATAAAACCTACCGTCTCCTGGCCGACAAGAATCCGGGATGAACGGCCGGGATGGAGAAACGGCCGGGATGAATCTGCCACAAATCGAAGGGGCTGCATTTTTTGATCCGCAAAGAGGGCATCCAGGCAACCTTTGAGATCATAAAAATCCGCACCGACCCCCTTGTTATGCCATGAGCCGTCATAACGGTTACCGGTTATGAGACCTCCCACACAAGCCCTCTCCTCGGGTAATTCCCCTTCCTTACGTCGAAAGAAGACGCGACCGATTTCAAACATCTTGAGATCGGCGCAACCGACCCGGGCATTCCGGTTCATTACATCCAGGAGGTTATAGACAAGGCTTGTCCGCAAAACGGACTGCTCCTCCGTCAAGGGATTACTTATTATCACGAAGTCCCTCAGGGGGTCGTCATCTTTTAACCCGAGCTGTTCAGCAGACACGGGGTTTATGAAACTGTAGGTAATCACCTCCGTATAGCCCATTCCGGTCAGGGCAAAGCGCAAAGCGCTCTCCAGAATCTGCTCGGGATTTTCTCCCGCCGGCATACCGGCGGCGCCGGGCATTGTTACGGGTATATGGTTAAAACCATAAATACGGGCAATCTCCTCAATCAGGTCGATCTCCCTCGTAATATCAACACGGAAGGTCGGCGGGGTTACCAGATAATGGGCGTCATCCGACTGCGAGACGGTCATTTCCAGCTTTTCCAGAATCCTGACCATCTCTGCTGCCTGGATATCGATACCCAAAACCTCATTGACCCTTTTTGGCCGCAAAGGGATGTCTTTGGCTGTTTCGATCTGGCGCGGATACTCATCTATAGAACCCCTGCATACTTTTCCGTCCCCCAGGGCCGCCATGAGCTGGGCCGCCCTGTTCAAGGCCCGCACAACTCCTTCAGGATCAATGCCCCGCTCAAACCGGAAGGCGGCATCGGTTCCCATCCCGAGCCAACGAGAAGAACGCCGGATGGACGGGGGATGGAAATATGCGCTCTCCAGGAGAATCGTACTTGTATCGTCTTTCACTTCCGAGTTCAGACCGCCCATGATCCCGGCAATAGCTACAGGCTTGACGCCGTCGCAGATCATCAGGGTATCCGACCTCAGAGCCCGGTCCTTTTCGTCAAGGGAAACAAAATGTTCACCCTCCCGGGATCGCCGCACCACTATACGGCCCTCCTCAAGGAAGCGGTAATCAAAGGCATGCAGGGGCTGACCCAACTCCATCATCACAAAATTCGTTATATCGACGATATTGTTGATCGCCCGCAACCCGACGGCCTCCAGGCGCTCCCGCATCCAGGATGGGGATGGCTTAATTGTAATATTCTTGATGATCCGTGCCGTGTACCGGGGACAAAGGTCCGGATCCATGATTGAGACCGAGGTTATACCGGCGATTTCTTCGCTGTTCTCGGTGACATCAATTTCTGGATAGCGGAGGGTTTTTCCGGTGATTGCAGCAACCTCCCGGGCAATACCGATGATGGACAGACAATCGGCGCGGTTGGGAGTGACGCCGATATCCAGTACGGTATCCTTCAGCCCCAAGGCGTCTTTCAGATCCATGCCGAGAGTGAGATCCGGTGACAGGACCATTATCCCCGTATTGTCTTCACCGATGCCAAGTTCTTCTTCCGAGCAGAGCATACCTTCCGAAACCTCGCCACGGATACGGGAACTCTTAATGACAAATCCACCGGGAATCGTTGCCCCGACCCTGGCAAGGGCGACGGTGTCTCCCGACCGGGTATTGGGGGCGCCACAGACTATAGGCAGGCTCTCCGTCCCCGTGGTGACTTCGCAAAGAAACAGTTTCTCCGACTGGGGATGGGGACGCACGGAGGTGATTCTGGCTACCACAACCTGATCGAAAGCCGGACCCGCCGCTTCAACGGCATCCACTTCCAGACCGGCCATGGTCAGACAATCGGCCAAAGCTGACGGTTCCAGATCAACATCAACGTAGTCCCGCAACCATTTGAGGCTTACCTTCATATCCTAAAACTGCTCCAAAAAGCGCCAATCGTTCTCAAAGAAGAGGCGAATATCCGATATACCGTATTTGAGCATGGCAATTCTTTCCACGCCCAGACCGAAGGCAAATCCCGTTACTTCTTCCGGATCATAGCCCACATTTTCAAAAACCGCCGGATCCACCATCCCGGAGCCCAGTATTTCCAGCCAGCCGCTTTGCCCGCATACCCGGCACCCCTTGCCTCCGCACATTACGCACTTGATGTCCACTTCCGCGCTGGGCTCGGTAAAGGGGAAAAAACTGGGGCGAAACCTGAGAAGGATATCCGCTCCGAAGATCTGCTTTAGAAAGTAGGTCAAGGTCCCCTTCAAATCTCCGAAGGTTATACCCTTATCCACCATGAGACCCTCGATCTGATGAAACATGGGGGTATGAGACACATCGGAATCGGGACGGTAAACCCGCCCGGGGGATAGGATCCGCACCGGCGGTTTCATCTTTTCCATGGTCCGGATCTGGACCGGTGAAGTATGGGTCCTCAGGACGATGTTTTCTTCCACATAAAATGTATCCTGCATGTCCCGGGCCGGATGATCCTTGGGAATATTCAAGGCCTCAAAATTGTAGTAATCCGTCTCTACTTCCGGGCCTTCGACGACGTTGAATCCCATCCTGGCAAAGATACGGCAGATTTCCTGAGAGACCCTGGTAATCGGATGGAGATGACCGATTCTCACGGCCCGTCCCGGCAGGGTGACATCGATGGTTTCTTTGAGAAGAATATCATCCTTGCGAGACAACTTGAGCTTCTCCAATGCCCCGTCGATGGCTTGAGAAAGGCTTTCCTTGATTTCATTGCTCCGCTTCCCGAATAGAGGTCTCTCTTCGGCTGTTACCGCACTGATTTGGCGGAGCATTTGCGTCAACACACCCTTACGGCCCAGATATCTGGTGCGCAGCTCGTTCAAGGCATCCTCCGAAGTCGCTCCCGGCAACTCCAGCATTACCTTTTTTTCAAGCTCGTCGAGGGTCTTCAGCATGAAGGCAGTTTCCCTTTTGCCATGGTTACAATCTCCGTAAAGGCCTTGGGATCATGAACGGCCAGATCCGCCAGTATCTTGCGGTCAATCATTACCTCCGCCTTTTTCATGCCGTCAATCAAACGACTGTAGCTGATCTCATTCATACGGGCGGCGGCGCTTATCCGGGCAATCCAAAGCCTCCGGAAGTCACGTTTACGGACCCGGCGATCCCGGAACGCATATTTCATGGATCTGTTTACAGCCTCCGTTGCCGTCCTCAACAGACGGCTTCGAGCGCCAAAAAATCCTTTTGCTAGTTTAAGTATCTTCCTACGTTTTTTCTTGGCCGTAACGGCCCTTTTTACCCTTGGCATGGTTTCCTGTCTCCTTCAGAGGTCTTTCAGATGCCGGCAATGCCGGATCTTATCCCGCTTAATTTATATTGTATTACCGGTTTTTTACAGATAGGGAAGCAAACGTTTTAGGGCTGCTTCATTAGTTTTGTCCGCAACTGCCGACCTTCTCATATTTCTTTTCCGTTTTGATGATTTTGACGTAAGAATATGACTGGAAAAGGCCTTCGCCCGCTTGACCCTCCCCGTACCTGTCAGGGAAAAACGCTTGGCGGCGCCCCGATGTGTTTTCATTTTTGGCATGTTAGATTTTCTCCTCGATATAAATGATTTTTATTTTTTCGGTACAATAACCATAATCATACTTCTGCCTTCAAGTCGGGGATGCGTTTCGATAACCCCCACATCCATGAGGGCATCCCGAAGCTTTTCCATAACCTTTTTCCCAAGATCGGCATAGGATATTTCTCGTCCTCGAAACATCATGGTTATCTTAACCTTGTCGTTTTGCTGTAAGAACTTTTTTATATGACGGACCTTCACTTCCAGATCATGTTCCTCCGTCTTCGGCCGCAACCGTATTTCCTTGATCTGTATTATCGTTTGACTTTTTCTTGCATCCTGAATTTTTTTACTCTGCTGGTATCTAAACTTTCCATAATCCATGATCCGGCAGACAGGAGGGCTGGCAGTAGGTGAGATTTCCACAAGATCAAGACCAGCTTTGGCAGCAAGGTCAAGGGCCTCTTTGAGAGGCATAATCCCCAATTGCCGCCCCTCTTCAATCAGCCTGACTTCAGCAGCCTTAATTTCTTCATTGATACTTAACTCCTTAGCGATACGTCACCTCCAGCTATTCGCTTATTAAAAAAGATGGCCCCACCTTGCTTCCCTGGGTAGATTTTCAACAATCCTCCGCCCTTCCTGAAATGAGGACATGGAGAAATAAGTTACTGGTAATTGCGGTTCCGCTCCTGGACAAGATCGATAAAATCCGGAACAGACATGGATCCGAGATTGTTCCCGTCACGCTGCCTGGGAGAAACAGCATCTTCGGCCATTTCACGATCCCCGATGACCAGCATGTAGGGTACCTTCTGCATCTGGGCCTCACGGATTTTATAGCCCAGTTTTTCATTGGAAAAACTCTTTTCCACTCGAACGCCGGCATCCAGAAGTTGCTTATATACTTTTTCTCCATGGGGGATATGTTTCTCTGTTACCGTCAGAATCGAGGCCTGTACCGGGGAGAGCCAAACGGGGAATGCCCCCGCATGGTGTTCGATGAGGACGCCCATGAAGCGCTCAATGGCCCCAAGGATAACGCGGTGAAGCATTACGGGACGATGTTTTTCACCGTCCGAACCGATGTACGAGAGATCAAAACGTTCCGGCAGGGTAAAGTCGCACTGAATGGTAGCGCACTGCCACTTCCGCTTCAGGGCGTCTTTGAGCTTGAAATCAATCTTAGGTCCGTAGAACGCCCCGTCACCTTCGTTGATTTCATACACCATCCGGCTGTCTTTAAGAGCCCCTTCCAGAGCGGAGGTCGCCAGATCCCAGTCGGCGTCAGAGCCGATGGAATTTCCCGGACGGGTACTTAATTCTACTTCATACTCAAAACCGAATATTTTCATCGCGTAAGCTACAAAGTCGGCAATCGCCCGGATCTCGGAATTGAGCTGATCGGGAGTACAGAGGATATGGGCATCATCCTGAGTGAACTGACGGGCTCGCAACAGGCCGTGAAGGACACCGGTCTTCTCATGACGGTGAACGGTCCCCAGCTCGAAGTAACGCAGGGGTAGATCACGGTAGCTGCGAATCTTGGACTTGTAGATGAGCATGTGGGAAAGGCAGTTCATGGGCTTGATTCCGTATCCCTGTCCATCCACCTCCGTGAAGTACATGTTTTCCCGATAGTGATCAAAGTGACCCGACCTTTTCCATAGGTCATCCTTGAGAATCTGGGGACCCATTACCATGTCGTACCCGCGCTTTAAATGCTCCTTCCGTTCCCATTCTTCGATGATGTACCTGAGCATCATTCCCTTGGGATGAAAAATGATCAGTCCCGGTCCTGCCTCGTCGTTCAGCTGGAAGAGATCCAGTTCCCGACCGAGACGGCGGTGATCGCGTTTTTTCGCCTCCTCAATCATCCGGAGATAATCATCCAGGGCCTCCTGGGTGGCAAAGCAGGTCCCGTATATCCTCTGAAGCATCTTATTATGCTCATCTCCCCGCCAATAGGCGCCTGCGACTTTCAGGAGGGTGAATGCCTTGATCATCTGCGTGGAAGGAAGGTGAGGCCCTCGGCAAAGATCGACGTACCCCCCCTGAGTGTAAAGACTGACTATCTCGACGTCTGGAGGAAGATCATTGATCAGTTCGACCTTGTAGGATTCTCCCTTTTCTTTGAACAGGGCAACGGCCTCCGTCCGGGAAATTTCTCTGCGGGAAAAGGTGGAATCTGTTGCCGTAATCTGCTGCATCCGTTTTTCGATTTTCTGAAGATCTTCGGGAGTAAAGTTGGTTTCACACTCGAAATCATAGTAAAATCCTTCCTCTATGGAAGGACCGATGGTGACCTTTGCCCCGGGGAAGGTATCCTGGACAGCCTGGGCCATGACATGGGAGGTGCTGTGACGAAGGATTCCCAGACCTTCTTTCGTCGCAACATCGATCGGTTCGACAACGGCGTCCTTCTCGAGACGAACCCCAAGATCTACAGGTGATCCATCTACTTTTGCCGCCACGGTGGAACTCAGAACATCGGGTTTCCAGGAGCCGATTGCGTCCTTGATCGTTGTCCCTCCAGGGAAAGTTCCCCGGCTATTGTCGGGCCAGGTGATGTTTATTTCACTCATCATGCTACCTTTATGCTAATTAAAGAAAGGGCATCACGTTCAATTTCGCTGATGCCCTTTCTGAATGTCATGGTAGGCACGCAGGGATTTGAACCCTGGACATCCACCGCGTCAGGATGGCGCTCTCCCCCTGAGCTACGTGCCTAAATGTTTCTCTTTGCGAACGGGTCATCCATCTAACAGGAAAAACCTTTCATGTCAAGGCAAATATCGATATTTCACGTCGTCGAATTGATGCAGCGAATACCTTTAAAGATATAATTCAGCCCGGAAGCAACGGTCAATATTGACGTAACAATATAAAATCCCAAAAGAACCACTTTCAGGTCCCCCTGCAGAGAAAGGGAATGGACGGCCAAAACCAGAAAAACAGTTAAAAGCTGTGATACCGTTGTTAATTTACTGATCATCGTCGGACGGATCTGAAACGAGACAGACATGATAGCCAAAACCGCGACACCGAGGAGAATGATACAGTCCCTGCTCACCACAATTACGCTCAGCCAGCCTGGAATGATCTGCTTGATAGACAGGGTCACAAAACAACTTATAATGAGAGCCTTATCGGCAATCGGATCAAGATAGGCGCCCAGTTCGGTCTGCTGGTTCAGGATACGGGCCAGGAAGCCATCCAGACCATCAGATATTCCTAATAAAGCAAATAACATCAAGGCTTTGAAGAATTCTCCCTGCATGAGCAGGATCACCATCACGGGTACGAAAATGATTCGCATCACGGTCAGGGCATTGGGGATGTTCAGACGTCCGTCATTCATCAACGTTCCGCATCCCTTGCCTTGTTCCAGTCGACCCATTCGTCGCGGTCTTCCTGCTCAGAAAACTCTCTCGGCTTGGAGGCCGCTCCGTCCGGGCCGATGCTTATCTGCTGCATTGATCGGACGATCACCGTCCACTCTTCCATGGTGACCTTCGTTGGTCCGGCAATTTTTTTTGGCCCCGCAATCTTGGTCGGAGGACCAACAGCTTTCGGGGCCTCCAGAGGCTTCGTTGCCCCGGAAACGGCTATCTCACCGTCATAGACGCGGACCAGTGCCGAGGTATCCTGATTAACATTCATCCTGTAGATCGTACCGCGCACACCTGCAACTGCGTTATCACTGGAAATCTCAAATTTTCTCTTGATTCCCAAAGATTTGCTGACATTTGCCCAAGTCCGCCCCACGGCGAGGTGAACCTTGACATCCTGAGTGTTTCCATCTCCGGTCTGAAAAATAGTGAAGTGTGTATCATCGGCAAAGCGAAGGCGTGATTGGTCCGGCAATATGAGTTCCAGGCGTGATTTGCGCCCGACGGTTACCTCGTCTCCCCCCCGCAGGGTATCCTTCGGATTCAAGGCCCGCCAGGTCTGTGTTCCCTTAAGCAGCACCAGGATCGTTCCATCGAGATAACCAATACGGGCCTCGCCCTTGTCAATACTGAGTTTTAAGGACTTCTTGGCCTGGACATCGCCGGGAGACATCCAGGTTACCGTCAACAAAAACAGTAAAAAGATCAGATTTCTATTCATGAACGACCTCCTGAGTTTATCCATCCGGCCCCTGGGGAAGCGTCTCCATTACCTTGTTCAATATTTCCTGCATGGCCGGTTCAAAGGCCTGACAGCTCTGCATTCTCAGTCGTTCCCTGGTAATCTCGAAGTTTCTTTCCGAAACGCTATACTTGGTACTCCACAGGCTGTCATTCGTGCGGGCGCTCCGCAAGTCGAAAGTTGCAGAAACTGATGTCGTCGCATAAAGAAGCACGAAAGATGTGTCACACTCTTTGAGAGTCACATAAAGGACAGCATCAACGCCAAGCAGCTCACCCACGCTTCTGGGGGCGACTGATTCCACGGTTGGCTGCTGATAGTCTTTATACAATTTAGATAGTTTCTCATCAATGACATTCAGAGGAATCTTCGGATAACCCTTGAAATAGATAGCCTCAAGCACCTTTTCACGAAACAGGCTTGCAGCTTCCAAATTTTTCGACTGATTCGACACCGGGAGGACGGCAACCAGCCTTATCCCCCTTTTTTCAAACTCCGGGGTGATAAAGTGAGGAATTTTCTTCGCACAGCCTGACACAAGACATGTCAGTAGGATCAAGACAAAGAGGTAATATTTTAAAATCAGTCTGCTTTTATGATAAGGCATGGCTTTTTTCATTTCCTGTTGAAGTGTTTCCAATGGGGCATAATAGCTATCATCATTGTTTAAGTTTATCAACCTCTTCCCTGATTATCCGTTCGGCAATTGCCGGAAACATCTCTCTTGCTATCTTTTCTGTTGTTTCCGTAACCTGCCTGATTATTTCTTCCTGGATGTTGGAATTTACCAAGGCGACCCTGGTCCTTTTTTCAGGAATATCTGCAAGCTCCCTACTTCCTTCTTCAACGACATCAACAAGATCAAAGATCTCTTCTCCCGGCCGCATGACCCGTTCGCTCATATCGCTGCCTCCCTCACTTTTATCGCCCCTGCTACCATACCCGCCGGGATAGTTCAAGAAAATTTGCCTGTTAAAGCAATTTGATAAATATTTTTCCGAGAACACCCCGTCATTTCAGCTACGCAGTGTACCCTGTCCCGTAGGCTGAGCAGAGGATCACCCGTCAATTCCGTTAGCAAGACCAGGATCTCATCAACAGAATAGTCCCTGGAATTATTTGTCTTTCCCTCAATGATCAAGGTAATTTCTCCCTTGATGTTCCTCTCTTCCAGTTCCTTCCCAACATCATCGATTGTTCCCCTGATGAATTCTTCATGAATCTTCGTTAATTCCCGGGCAACCACCAGACGACGAGAGCCCATGATCTCCCGCATATCCTTCAGACAGGCCTTGAGCCTTTGGGGCGACTCATAAAAAACCATCGTCCCCTTCTCTGCCTCGCACATCTTTAGGATATCCCGGCGCTGCATGATCTTGGACGGCAGAAAACCATGAAATACAAAGTTATGCATCGGCAGGCCCGAGGCGCTCAGGGCAGCCACAACCGCAGATACGCCGGGAATGGGAACCACGCGGATACCTGCCTGGATCGCCTCCCTGATGAGATGGAAACCGGGATCTGATATTCCCGGTGTTCCCGCATCGGACACATAGGCAATGTCCTTTCCGGCCGCCATCTTTTCTATGAGGGGACCGCTTCTTTTCTTTTCCACGGCGTCATAAAGACTCGTGATGGGAGTATTGATATTATAGGCTTTCAGCAGTTTCTTCGTATGTCGGGTGTCTTCTGCGGCAATCTCATCCACCTCTGTTAAAATCCGGATGGCCCGCAGGGTGATGTCCTCCAGATTCCCGATCGGCGTTGCCACGATATAAAGCATCCCTGTTTCCATCCCTTAGACACCTCAGCAAAAAGTCGGCTTTCTTGTCGATTGGTCGTTCCGGCGAAAGCCGGAAAACGAAGTTTAATGTTCATAGTCCGAGTATTTCAACGTGTTCCGGACACCGGCTTTCGCCGGTGTGACAGGGCGTGAGACTTTTGCGAGTCTGTCATTCCTGGGCCCGAATTTTCTTGACAGTAAAAACGCGGCGATCTATATATCCCAAAATTATTGAGATTACCATCATGAAAATGAAACGGATTCTTATTACGGGCGGTGCGGGGTTTCTTGGCTCCCATCTGTGCGATCGGCTCCTCGCCGAAGGGCATGACGTCCTTTGCCTGGACAATCTTTATACGGGCAGCAAAGACAACATTCGTCATCTTATCGGCCATCCCAACTTCGAGTTCATTCGCCACGACATCACTCAGCCAATATTTCTGGAAGTTGACGAGATCTACAATCTTGCCTGTCCCGCCTCCCCGGTTCACTATCAGTACAATCCCATCAAAACCATCAAAACCAGCGTCATGGGTGCCATCAACACCCTGGGACTGGCCAAGCGGGTCAAGGCAAAGATCCTCCAGGCATCGACCTCCGAGGTGTACGGCGATCCCGAGATCCACCCTCAGCCGGAAGAATACTGGGGACGGGTGAACCCAATCGGCATCAGGAGCTGTTACGACGAGGGAAAACGGGCCGCCGAATGCCTCATGATGGATTACCATCGCCAGAACGGCGTGAGGATCAAGATTGTCAGAATCTTCAATACTTATGGGCCCCGTATGGCCATCAACGACGGTCGCGTGGTGAGCAATTTCATCGTCCAGGCTATCAAAGGGGAGGACATAACCGTCTATGGCAACGGCTCTCAGACCCGCTCCTTCTGCTATTACGAGGACCTGATCGAAGGGATAATTGGGATGATGGCAACAACCGATGGCATCATCGGTCCGGTGAATCTCGGCAACCCCTCGGAATTTACGATCCTGGAATTAGCCGAAAACGTCATCCGCCTGACCGGGTCGTCTTCCCGGATTGTTTTCAATCCCCTCCCCCAGGATGACCCTACCCAGCGCCGGCCGGACATCTCCAAAGCGAAAGAGCTGCTCCACTGGGCGCCCGGGATACCACTTGCCGATGGTCTCGCAAAGACAATTCAGTACTTTAAAGGCGCCCTGAACTCCCTATGAGAACCTCCCCGGACATGACGTTCGATGTGATCATCATCGGCGCCGGCGTAGTCGGCCTCGCGATCGCCCAGAGGCTTGCCCGCCGGGACCGGAAACTGGCGGTCCTGGAAAAACATGACCGCTTTGGTCAGGAAACGAGTTCGCGAAACAGCGAGGTCATCCACGCCGGCATCTATTACCCCCGGGATTTCCTGAAAAGCCGCTTATGCGTGGAGGGAAACCGCCTGCTGTACGCCTGGTGCCGGGAGCACAAAGTCCCCCATGCGTGCATCGGCAAACTCATCGTCGCCACAACCGCAGAAGAGGCATCGTCGTTGGAAGACATCCGATCCTCGGCAGAACAAAACGGCGTTCCGGGCTTGGAAATGCTGGGG
>JANXZC010000100.1 GCA_025355725.1 Syntrophus sp. (in: bacteria) | reverse complement strand
TGGCCTTGAATCCTGCTCCATGATTCCTTCTTGTACCTTTTGCCATAGTTGCTGCTCCTTTCTTTGTCATTATAGAGCAGCTTTACCACTTATGTCACTGTCCAGTTTTGCCAGACCGGCTCTCTTGAAGACAAAAACGGAGAAATCCGAAAGATACCCATGAATAAGCAATTGACAATAATCTTAAAAAATGTAAGAGACACGGGCCTGTTAGGGGTGGACATAAGAACGATTCAAGAGCTCATTGAGCACAAAGATATCAAGATGACCATGCGGTATTCACACCCGACGCCGGAACATAAAAGAAAGGCCATGGATGTTTTGGAATCGAGGCACAGTAATTTTCACAACACCACCAATAACAAGAAAGCAGCTAAGGTTGTAAGTATCTGAAATATTTAATAGGGCGATTAGCTCAGATGGATAGAGCGTTGGCCTCCGAAGCCAAAGGCCCTGGGTTCGAGTCCCAGATCGCCCACCATAATAAACTCAAAGGGGTCAGAGAGCTATCTCTGACCCCTTTGAGTTTACATTTACGAGTTTTCCATCATTCCGGGTTTGGTATGTATCCTGCCCCGGACCTCCCTGCCTACGTGAGTACAGGCTTGATACGAGAGAATCCGACATCTTCGGTCATAATTCTCTATGGCATCAGAAGCTGAATGATCTCCTTTATATCAGGCAATTCCTTGATGGGATAGATCTTGACAAAGCTCACCTTGCCTTTTTCATCGATGATGATGTTGGCCCGCTCAGAAAAACCTTCCGTGCGGAGGAGTCCCAACGATTTTGCCACAGCGCCATGAGGCCAGAAATCTGCAAGTAGGCGGGTGTAATGAATCTTCAGGCTTTTTGCCCACGCCGCTTTGCAGGGCACACTATCGACGCTCAGTCCTACGGCTACGGTATTATATCTTTCGAATATTTTACGGTTTTTCTCAAGATCCTTCATCTGGTTGGCGCAAATCGGCGTCCATGCCAGGGGATGAAAAGAAAGGAGCACCTTTCTGCCTGGATATTCAGAAAGGATAAATTCCTGACCTTTCTGATCCCTGAGAATAAAATCCTTTGCCTTTTTTCCCACACCTATACCCTTGTTTTCCATAGATCCAATCCTCCTCCTTGTGCTATAATTACAAACGAGAGGCGTTTCTTCCCCATTGTTGAGACAACTACCTTTGTTACTATGGCACGTTGCCAACAGGAAAGATAGAAAATTTTATCTTTCTTAATACAGCACTTTGAGGGACTTGAAAAGTGGCTTTTTCGCTGGTTTTGAGCAATTTTTCTGCTTTCTCAGGGGACTAACTTTTATTCCAGGAGGACGACATGATTATTGAAAGTAAGGGCCGGATCCAAGATGGGATCTATGCCATCGGCGCCGCAGAATTACCCGGTTATCTGTTGACAGGGCAGTATCCGGTTTTGTTTGACGCCGGAATGACCTTCATGGGGCCGCTCTATCTTGCCGAACTGAAAAACCATCTGGAAGACGTCAATCGCCTCGGGTTCCATTTCCTGACCCACTCCCACTTCGATCATGCCGGGGCCTCGCCTTTTTTAAAGAGACACATACCGAACATGCAGATTGGCGCCAGTCCGGCGGCTGCAGAAACCTTCCGGAAACCCAACGCCATCGAACTGATCCGGAACCTCAGCCGGTCACTGGAGGAGAAATACGGGGACTTGATCGGCAAAGAGGATGTAACCTTCCAGGGTCTTGAAATCGACCTTGTTCTCGACGAGGGAATGGAGATCGATCTGGGAGCAGGGCTGACTTGTAGGGTCATGGCCACCCCCGGGCATACCCGGGACTCGCTGTCCTTCTACATCCCTGAAATGAAGGCTGTGATCACCGGTGAGGCGGTGGGTGTATTCGACAGAAATTTTACTATCCATCCGGAATTTACTTCAAGCTACAAGGATTATATGAACTCTCTCAACAAGTTGGCGGCATTGGACATTGAAATCCTCATGATGAGTCATTTTTTTACCCTTACCGGTGAAGACGCCCGTGGATATATTAAAAAATCCATAGACAAGACAGAGGTCTTCAAGGAGAGAATTGAAGGCTATTTGACGGATTCGGATGGGGACCGCGAATCAGTGGTTCAAAAGATCTTCAAGGAAGATTTTGAAGATACAGGGGCTATTCTTCAGGACGTCCGGCCCTATCTGATCAACCTGGAGGCAAAGGTGCGTGTAATTGCCGAAGGGAGGTAACAGAAGACAGGCTTTGCGCAGACTGACGCTTCATTGCAAAGTCGTCAGCCTGCGCGGAAAAGGTGTTTTTATTAAAACCCCGAGCCTTTGTACCTATTTTTTTGAATCAGGATAGTATGGTTTGGTAATGCCCCACCAGTTTCGGGCCTTCGATTTATTAACGTCATTTTGATCGATGCTGCGATAGCCAATCCAACTGAATCCCCAGTGACTAAAGTCATTGTAAACCGAATCATGTTTGAAGAACTCGGACTCCTTGATCGCCGCCCCGCAACCACAGAGCATGATAACCATCCCTGCAATCAACAGTTTTTTCATCAACATTCCCCTCTGCCTTATTTATTCCCCGGTCTGACTGTCTCGACAATCCCTGAAATACCGACCTATTTCCGCTTTTTGAAAAACCCCATTAAAAATTCACTGTCTACAGGGGAAAGGTCGAACTTGAAGACCGCCTGTTCGATAAGCTTCGGAATAGGTTGGTCCGGCTTTTCTTCAATACACTGCGAAATCCATTTAATCGCCCTTTGTACATCATCGCTGTCCGGCATGATTGTTGCCATAAAATACTATACCTCCTTCTTTTATTGATTGTTAATTATTTCTATGCTGCTGACCGAGAACCTCGTAAATGGCCAAATTACCTATTTGCGGAGGCATCTCGGCAAACTCTATCATCCTTACATCCACAACCGAACGAATTACTGACTGATAGGTCTTCTCGGTCATTAAAATTGAGTTCGGCTGCAATTTAGTCAGTCCCTGAAGTCGAAAAACAATGTTAACGGAGTCGCCAATTACGGAATAATCCATTTTCTTCTCAAACCCGATATTCCCGACAACGGCCTCACCGGTATGAATGCTGATCCCCATTTTCAGGGGCATATCAATGAGTTTCTTCGCAAATTCGTTCACTTCCATCATCGCCGCCTGCATCTCAAGGGCCGCGCTGATGGCATTATCTGCATCATAGGAAGAGGATACAGGGGCGCCAAAGACGGCTAAAAAACCATCTCCCAGATATTTGTCCACAATCCCCCGGTGTTTGAAAATGATCTCCCCCATGATGTTGAAGAAGTGATTCAGCATCGCCACCGTTTTTTTGGGGCCAATGCTCGTGGACAGGGCGGAGAACTCACGCAGATCAATGTTTAGCATCGTCAACATGCGAATCTCCTCCGTCACGGGCTGATCCATCGTCACATTGTGAACAATCCGGTCCACCACCTCTTTCGGAACGAACTTTTGAAACACACCCCGGATACAACGCTCCTGTTCTGCCATCGCCAGCGTCTTCTGATATAATCTGGCATTTTCAAGGGCAATACTCACCGACGTACCGATGGATTGCAGAAGCTGAAGATCCCCTTCGTTGAATTCGTCTTTGAGCTTATTGAGTACTTCGATCACCCCCAGCACCCTTCCCTTGGAAATCAGGGGAACGCATAGCACTGATTTGGTCGTAAAACCAGTCTTCTCATCCATGAGGGGATAAAAATATTGGGACGTCCGCACATCCCGGATCAGGATTGGCTCTCCTCTTGTCGCCACATAACCGGCGGTACCCCTCCCCAGCTTCAGCTTAAGGTTCTTGAGTTCATCAAGGTTAACGTTTTTGTTGGAATTGAATGATTCCTTGAAAACGAGTTCATCATCTTCAAGAAGGAGCAGCGAACCTGCTTCGACATTGATAACCGTTTGGATCATTTGCAGGGTATGTTTGATGACCTCATCAATATCAAATGTCGAAGCGGCAAGGATACTTCCTATTTGCTTCATAAAATCCATTTCCTGATCTCTTTTGTCAACCATGCCGGAAAGACGGTCTCTTTCCTGGGCCATGGACAGAAGACTGGCCACCATCTCCAACTGCTCCTGTCGTTCCAAGAAGGCGCCTTCCTGCAGAGATCCCAGGACGAGAACGCCTGAGTTTTCTCCCTCGCTGTGCAACGCGGACAGGCCGATTGATTGCAGCTGCTGTTTGTGAAAGAGTTCCTGTTCAACAGGATGGTCGCTTTGTTTCAAATGATTAATGATCAGCGTACTTCCCTGCTGCATGACCTTGTCGAGTATGGAGCCTTGGCAAGGATAATCCACGTTTCTCCTCAGGTCAACAGACATGCTCGCGAGATAATCAAAAACATATAAAGTGGAGGGATGATCCTTTCTGGCCATCATTATGATAACCAAATCAAAAGGAACAGCACTACGCAACTGAGAAAAGAATGCGTGGATCATGTCGAGATCCATAGCTTTCGCCTCGATCATTTTAAATCCCATGTCCATGACTTTGACAAGCTGGTTCTTTTCCGCATCGGCCTTAACCAGCGCCAGATTGTCGTAGGTAAAAGCGGCATTGCTCAACAAAGGAGTGAGGATATCGGCATCCTCCTGGGAAAAAGGTTTCTCTTCCGATCTCCTCGACATGGTCAAGACGCCAATGACCGTGCTAATTCCTTTCAATGGCATGCAGAGGAATGATTTTGTTCCGTAATGCTCCCTGTTCACGCGGCTGAATCGATAATCCGTCTCAATGTCTGTAACCAGAAGGGGAGACTTGTTTATCACGGCAAACTTCGCTATACTGGCGCCAAAATCTATACGGTCCCCCTTTTTTACTTTATCTCCATGGCCAATGCTGGCCTGGACAATAAAGTTTTCCCGCCAGGGGCGCTCCAGAATCAGCACCGTACCAATATCGGCGCTGACGAGCCTTAAGGCCCTTTCTAGGGTTATGAAAAAGAGATCTTCCGTGTCAAAGGTCACATAACAAAGATCAGATAGTTCCTTCAGAGTGGAAATCTGCGATGCCTTTTCACGCAACTGCCCGAAACTTGATCTTAATTCCCTCTCGAGGGACTGAAATGATACGACAATCCCTTCCAATTCATTGGCGGCATCCTGCCGGGTTCCCGAAAGCTGATGGGCTGTAGACTCAGATACGTTTTTTGAAACTTTAGCAATAGTGTCAAAGATTTTCCGGACCATTGAGTAACCAAACAGGGAAAAGATGAGGAGGGAAATAAAATATATAGGAATATATTCATCGGCAAGGATGTCATATTTAATGGCAAAAAAGAAAAATCCAAGGAGGGGAACAAGAAAGAAAAGGCTGAAAATTATGGTCAGACGATAGCTGAGACCTTTACTCTCTATCGACATTGATGAAACCCATTTACTGAAGTTCATAACCGCCCCTGTCACACCGCCGGAGACATCTGTAGGTGCTTTGTTGACTTACCGGAATATGCTTCGATTTTCAAGGTTATTCCTTCACCATTTTTTAATTTCACAAAATCCTTGATTTCTGAAGAAAGCTGATGTAGTGAACGCGTTCGTTTTACACAATTTAACAGGACTCCTTGTCCAGGCCAGGTGCCTGGACTTTAGAGCCGAGAGGAGGACAGATGCCAAGAAGATACGAAACAATCTTCATTACCCCCGCCGACATACCTGATGAGGAACTGCACACCTTGATTGAAAGGTACAGCGCCATCATTACCGGACGAAAAGGGATCCTGGTCAAGGTCGAAAAATGGGGCAAGCGGAAATTGGCCTACGAAATCAAAAAGCATTTAAGAGGTTACTATATCTTGCTTGATTTCGCCGGCCAGACTGATGTCGTCAACGAAATGGAAAGAAACTTCAAGATTGACGATAAGATTCTCAAGTACATGACCATCAAGAAGGAAGATGCTGTTGATCTGAAGGTCCTGGAAGCAGAAATCAACTTGCCCGCCAAGGAAACCAAGCCCGAGGAAGCTATTGTACCGTCCGCCAGTCCTGAAAAGACTGAAGAGGAAAAGGACTCCGTGGCGCCGGCTGCTGCCGAAACATCAGGATAATCAAGGGGAGGTAAAAAACGTGACACCCGTAAGAAGCTCAAGGCCACAAAGGCCCCAGAAAAAATTTTTCCATCGCCGTAAATTCTGCCGGTTCTGTACGGATTCTAATCTGAAGATTGATTACAAGGACCCACACACCCTAAGAGACTTCGTCACCGAACGTGGCAAGATTATGCCGAGAAGAATCACCGGAAATTGTTCCAAACACCAGCGAACTCTTACCCTCGCCGTAAAAAGGGCCAGAACCATCGCACTGTTGCCTTTTGCAGTATCCGAAGGTTGACCTATAAATACGCCCGACTCTTGACCGGAATGGACGCACCCACGCAGGGACCCATTCCGGTCAGATCGTAAGAAGGCGGATGTTGCCAGTGGACGCGGGAAGAAGAAGCTTCTTGATTGCTGAGGTTTTCAGGGGTGTTTTCATATCATCCCTCGTATTTCTAACCGTTACCCTGGTTCCTTTCCTCAGCACCATGATGCTGATCCTGATTCCCCTTCCGATTTGCTTCTTCTATACAAAACTCGGCAGAATTAAAGGTTTCTTGGTATTTGTCCTTTCCCTCTTGATTGTAGCGGCGGTGGAGTATGCCGTCGCTGCTCAGACGGCCATGACCATATTATTTACTCTGGGCGCCCTGGGAATGGTTCTGTCCGAAATCATGAAGAGAGGCCTTTCTATAGGCTGGACGATTTCCCTTACCGCGTTCGCGGGCATTTTCTTCATCGGCGCTATCCTTATCTATAACGGCATCCTTTATGGAAAGCTTCCCTGGGACCAGATATATGTCTATGTGTCCGGCATGGTTCAAGAAAACATCAAGTTGTATGGGCAACTCGATCTTCCCTCGGAACAGATGCAGTACATAAAGGAAAATTCGGGTAAAATCTCGCGCATCCTTACCTACACCTTCCCTTCTCTTTCCCTGATCAGCCTGTCCGTGATCATCCTGGTTAACCTCCTTATTTGCCGAACACTGTTCAAGGTTTCGGAACCTGCCAGCCCCGATTTTGGCGACCTGTCCCTATGGAAAGCGTCGGACTATCTGGTCTGGGTATTGATTGTTTCCGGGGCAGGCCTCCTGATTCCCTTGTTATGGATTAAGTTTACGGCCCTGAATTTTCTGATCCTGTGTCTCTTCATTTATTTTCTCCAGGGGATTGCGATCATTGAATTTTTCTTCAAGAAGAAAAAAGCGCCGTTCTACTTGCGTTTTATTTTTTATTTCCTTATTATGATTCAACAATACTTGATGTTTTTTGTTGTCGCCGCCGGTCTTTTCGACCTGTGGGTAGATTTCAGGAAAACGCCGGCCCTGAAAAAAGATTTAAACCAATAATTTCAGCTAAAATATAGGAGGACCATTATGAAAGTTATTTTGAAGCAAAATATCGACGACCTCGGCAAGATTGGAGAAATTGTCATTGTTTCTGACGGTTTTGCGAGAAATTATCTGATACCCAAGGGATTGGCTGCGGAAGCGAGCAGCAGGACCATCCAGTCCCTGGAACATGAGAAGAAGAAGCTTCTCCAGAAAGCGGAAAAAGAAAAACATAATGCCCAGGTTCTTCTGGATAAACTCGCCGGTGTCAACTGCGTCATCGCGAGACGTGTCGGCGAACAGGACAAGCTTTTCGGCTCCGTGAACACCAAGGATATCGAAAGCGCCCTGAAAGAACAGGGCTTGGAAATCGATCGTAAGGACATTGTTATGGACGAACCGATCAAGGCCCTGGGAGAATTTCCGGTTAAAATCAAACTTGGCGCCGGTCTTTCCACGGAGATTAAAGTTCATGTTGTCCAGGAAGGCTAAATAGATGAAGGGCGGAAAGGATATTGATTCAACCCTCCATCGTATCCCCCCCCAGAACCTGGAGGCGGAGCAATCCATTCTCGGAGGCATTCTCCTTGACAATCAAGGAATCAATGCCGTGGTGGAACTCCTGTCGGCCCAGGATTTTTACAGTGATTCCCATCGTCGGATCTTTGAGGCGATCCTCAGTCTGTCGGATCGCAGTGACCCCATTGATCTGATCACGCTGAGCAGTATTCTCAAGGACCAGAAGCAACTAGACAGGGTAGGAGGCGCCGCCTATCTGGCTGGATTGGTGGACAATGTTCCTTCGGCAGCCAATATCGCTTACTATGCCAAAATTGTGAAGGAAAAAGCAATTTTGCGGGGGCTGATCAGCACGGCTACGGAGATTCTCACCAAAACTTACGACGCCGGCGCCGATGTGGACACTGTCCTGGACGAAGCGGAACAAGCTATCTTTGAAATCTCGGAAAACAAGATCCGTCGTGATTTTTCCCCAATCAAAGAGATCATCAAGGACAGCTTTCGAACCATCGAAGATCTCTATGCCCGCAAGGAGCTGGTCACCGGGGTTCCCACGGGCTTTGATAAGGTTGACGATCTAACCTCGGGACTGCAAAACGCCGACCTGATCATTATTGCCGGTCGGCCCAGCATGGGTAAAACGGCCTTTGCCCTCAATATCGCCCAGTATGTAGGCACGCAAAAATCTATCCCCGTATGCCTTTTCTCGCTGGAAATGGCCAAGGAGCAAATCGCCATGCGTATGCTCGCCTCGTTGGCCAAGGTCGATTCCCAAAGAATTCGCAAGGGATTTCTCGGGGAAACGGACTGGCCAAAACTGACCACAGCTGCAGGAAGCCTTTCCGAGGCTCCCATATTCATTGATGACTCTGCGGGAATTACCGTCCTGGAAATGAAGGCCAAAGCTCGACGCCTTAAAGCGGAACATGGCCTCGGTCTGGTCATTATCGATTATCTTCAGCTGATGAGAAGTGGAGGCAGGAAAGACTCGCGGGAGCAGGAAATCTCAGAAATCAGCCGCTCCCTGAAGGCCCTAGCCAAAGAATTGAGTGTCCCCGTAATCGCCCTTTCCCAGCTCAACCGGCAGGTAGAGGTTCGCACCAATCGCCGCCCCCAGATGGCGGACCTGCGGGAATCGGGGGCCATCGAACAGGACGCCGATGTCATCGCCTTTATCTACCGTGATGAAGTTTATAACAAGGCGGAAGACAATCCCGAAAAGGGAATCGCCGAGGTCATCATCGCCAAGCAGCGGAATGGTCCCATCGGCATGGTGAAACTGGCCTTTCTTGAAAAATATACATCCTTTGAGAATCTTGCCCGGATTGAGGACTAGCTTTCCTCTCTGTCAATTCTCCAGAAGCGCAGGCGTTTCGCCTGTATAAGGAATGGACAGGCGGAGTTTTTTCAAGGCCTGCTTCTCGATCTGCCGCGCCCGCTCCCGGGTGATTTTGTATCGGTCGCCGATCTCCTGAAGCGTCATGGGATTGTCCGCCATCACACGTTGTTTGATAATATATTCCTCTTTTTCCGACAATTTGGCCAAGGCCCCGGCTATGTGTTTCGAGACAATCTCCGTCTCCTCTTTCTTTATGAGGGCCGCCTCCTGATTCTCACCGTCATAAGTGAGATAGTCGATGTGTGTGGCTCCACTGTCATCGTTTATGTAGGCATCAAGAGAAACATCCCGGTTAGTCATCCGCAAATCCATTTCCTGGATTTCCCCTGTTTTGACGCCAAGGGATTCTGCTATCTCACCAAATTCGGGATTTTTCTGCGAGAGGGCCTCCAGCTTTTTTTTGGCCTGCCCCAATTTGAAAAACAATTTTCGCTGGACCTGGGTGGTACCGATCTTGACCAGACTCCAGGTTTTAATGATATAATTCTGCATATACGCCCTGATCCACCAGACCGCATAGGAAATGAGCCGATAACCTTTGTAGGGATCGAACTTCTTGACCGCATGCATCAGACCGATGTTACCTTCCTGGATAAGGTCGGCTAACTTGATCCCGTAGTTACGATATTCATGGGCAACCTTGACGACAAAGCGCAGGTTGGACACAACGAGTTTTTCCGCCGCCACCATGTCGTTAAACTTCTTCAGACGGACGGCAATGGCGAATTCCTCCTCCGGAGTCAGAAGAGGGAATTGATTGATTTCTGCAATATAGCGGTCAAGAGTGCCGGTAAGGGCTGGAAAATTCAAAGGGCCAATCCTCTTATTCAAGTAATTACATGCGGTTACAGCTTATAGTCTGCTTTAGGGCCCCTGTCAAGGTTTTTTTATCACACCGGTCATGCCTTGACAACAATGCTTAAGGTGGTTAATTTACGGCGGAATATAAACAGCGATGGGGGGGGCCGGGGCATGAAAACGATACAAACAGCTATACTGGATTTTGGATGCCGGATCGCACAGGAAGTGGAAGCCCGGGCACTACTCATGTATGCAGACTCCGCTTCGGAACTCCCCCTCTGCGAAGACACGCTTCCGGGTTTCGATTTGATTCTCGTGACAAAGGACAACGCTATCCCCGAGAGATTTGAAGGCGTCTGTATAATCCTCAATGTTCCCAATGTCAATCTGACCCGGGTAGGCCAGATCAAAATCGCCATTACCAAGGGAATAGCTATCGGCCTTTTCAAAAAAGGCGACAAGGTCGTCTGTCTGAGCGGCGTTCCCAAGTTCGGTTATGTGGACAGCATCTTTGTCATCGATGTGGGAAGGGAGTTTGAAATCCTTACCTCGGAACATCTGGTGGATCTTACCGAAAAGGTTTATCCGGAGGTCTTTGGGGCAATTCTTAACTTATCGATCGAACTCGCCGCCCAGGGGCGTGAAGGGCGCAAAGTCGGTACCAGTTTTATTATCGGGGATCATGACCGGGTTCTCCAGCTCTCACGGCAGATGATTATCAATCCCTTCATGGGCTATTCAGAAGCCGAGCGAAATGTCCTGAACCCGGAATTAAAGGAAACCCTCAAGGAATTCTCCGCCATCGACGGCGCCTTTGTAATCAAGGAAGACGGAACGATTGTCACTGCGGGCCGTCATTTAAGCGCCGCCCTGGAAAGCAAGGATTTCCCTCAGGGCCTTGGCAGCCGCCATATCGCCGCTGCGGGCATCACCGACATTACTAATGCCACGGCCATTGTCCTGTCAGAATCGACAGGAAACGTGAGCATTTTCAAGAATGGTAAAATCTTCGTCACCATTGAAAAACCTGTAGATTAAGGGAGGATGTAAATGAGATTTGATAAAATGACGATCAAGGTCCAGGAGGCGATTCAGGAAGCCCAGACTCTGGCCAATAAATATGGGCACCAGGTTATCGACGTCGAACATCTACTGCTGGCTTTGGTTCACCAGCCGGAAGGCATAGCCGGGGCCATTTTGAAAAAGTTGGGCACCGACCCTCGGTCGGTTGATGAATCCCTGAAGACATATCTTGAGCGGTTACCGAAGGTAGATGGTTCCGGCGCCGGGCAACCTTATCTCAGTCCCCGTCTGAACAAGCTCCTCGATCAGGCAACGACAGAGGCAGCCCGGCTCAAGGACGAGTATGTGAGCGCCGAGCATCTCCTCATCGCCATGTCCGAGGAGAAAAGCGGCGAAGCGGTCCGCATCCTGCGCAGTGCGGGAGTATCAAAAGACAACATTTTTAAAATTCTCGTGGATATTCGGGGAAAGCAGCGGGTGACTGACCCCAATCCGGAAGAAAAATATCAGGCCCTCAAACGTTACGCCAAGGATTTTAACGAACTGGCGAGAAAAGGAGCCTTTGATCCTGTCATCGGCAGGGATGACGAAATCCGTCGAATCATGCAGGTCCTCTCCCGGCGAACCAAGAACAACCCCATCCTCATCGGTGAACCCGGCGTAGGCAAGACAGCCATTGTCGAGGGCCTTGCCCAGCGGATCATCAACGGTGATGTCCCGGAAAACTTGAAAGACAAGCGGGTCGTCGGACTCGATATCGGCGCCCTGATCGCCGGGGCCAAGTATCGGGGCGAATTCGAAGAACGCCTCAAGGCCGTCCTCAAGGAAGTCATTGACGCGGAAGGGGAAATCATTCTTTTTATCGATGAGATCCATACCGTTGTGGGCGCCGGCGCCTCCGAAGGTTCAGTGGACGCCTCCAACATGCTCAAACCCGCTCTTGCCAGGGGAGAACTGCGTTGCGTAGGGGCCACCACCATCAATGAGTACCGGAAGTACATTGAAAAGGATTCGGCCCTGGAACGGCGCTTCCAGCCGATTATGGTGCTTGAGCCTACGGTTGAGGATACGATTGCCATCCTGCGGGGTCTCAAGGAACGATACGAGGTACATCACGGTGTCCGAATCAAGGATGCGGCCATTATTGCGGCCGCCACTCTTTCCAACCGCTACATCAGCGATCGGTTCCTCCCGGACAAAGCCGTGGATCTCATTGACGAGGCGGCCTCCCACCTGCGCATCGAGTTGGACAGCATGCCGGCGGAAATCGACGCCATCGACAGGAAAGTCATCCAGCTTGAAATCGAACGCCAGTCCCTGAAAAATGAAACGGACCCGACCTCCGTGGAAAGACGGGACAAGATCGACAAGGAGTTGGCGGAACTCCGGCAGTCCATGGACCAGATGAAGCTCCACTGGAACAGCGAAAAAGAAGCGATCAAAAAAATCCAGACGATCAAAAGCCAAATAGAGGCAATGAAGACGGAGGAGATCAACGCCCAACGGGAAGGAAACCTCGCCCGGGCCGCAGAGATTCGTTACGGCAGGCTTGTTGAACTGAATAAAGAAATAGAAAATGAACAGACCCGTCTCGAGTCGGCTCAACAGGACAAAAAGATGCTCAAAGAAGAAGTGGATGCAGAAGATGTAGCGGAAGTCGTCGCCAACTGGACCGGCATTCCTGTCTCCAGAATGATGGAAAGTGACGTCCAGAAGTTGATTTATATGGAAGACCGCCTCAAGAAGCGAATCATCGGCCAGGATGAAGGCATCACGGCCGTATCCAGCGCCTTACGCCGGGCGCGAGCAGGCCTGCAAGATCCTAACCGTCCGATTGGATCCTTTATCTTCCTGGGACCAACGGGAGTCGGCAAGACGGAGCTGGGACGTGCATTGGCCGAATTCATGTTTGACAACGAACAGGCCATGATCCGCATCGATATGTCCGAATATATGGAAAAACACGCCGTGGCCCGTTTGATCGGCGCTCCTCCCGGCTATGTCGGTTACGATGAAGGGGGATTCTTGACTGAGGCGGTAAGAAGACGCCCTTATGCCGTCCTGCTTTTCGACGAGATTGAAAAGGCCCATCCCGATGTATTCAACATCCTGCTCCAGATTCTCGACGACGGCCGTCTGACAGATGGTCATGGCCGCACCGTGGATTTTAAGAATACCGTTGTGATCATGACCTCCAATGTCGGCAGCCAGTTGATTCAGGATGGCGACCTCAGTGAAGAGGAAAAGCACCTGCGGACCATGGAAGCCCTGCGAGCGACCTTTAAGCCGGAGTTCCTCAACCGTATCGACGATATTATTATCTTCCGTGCCCTGACCATCGAGGATATCGAAAAAATCGTCAACATCCAGGTCGTCCTTATTCAGAAACGCCTCGCAGAACGGAAGCTGACCCTGGAATTGACAGACCGGGCGAAAGATTATATAGCCCGCACAGGTTACAGCCCTGTCTATGGGGCCAGACCACTGAAGCGGTTGCTCCAGAAGTTGATTCTCGACCCCTTGGCCATGAAGATCCTGGCCGGAACGTTCGTGGAGGGCGATATAATTATCGTGGATCTCAACAGCAAGGAAGAACTAGAGTTTTCAAAGAAAGAAAGCAAAAAAAGGAGGGCATCATGAATACCTTTAAGACAACCCTTTTGTTAGGCGCTTTAACAGGTCTGCTCCTGCTTATCGGTGGTTACTTCGGAGGAAGGGGAGGCGTTGTCATTGCCTTTATCTTCGCTATCGTCATGAATTTCGGCGCTTACTGGTTTTCAGACAAACTAATCCTGAAAATGTATAACGCCCAGGAAGTAACCGAAACTCAGGCCCCGGCCTTGTACACCATGGTGAGAGGGTTGGCCATGAGGGCGTCCCTGCCCATGCCCAAGGTCTACATCATTCCCGAAGAAACCCCCAATGCCTTTGCGACGGGGCGAGATGAACAGCATGCCGTTGTCGCCGTGACGGAGGGAATTCTGAGGATACTTAACGCCGACGAACTGGAGGGGGTGCTTGCCCATGAGCTTACCCATATCAAAAACCGGGACATGCTGATCGGCTCCATCGCCGCGACCCTGGCCGGGGCGATTATGATGATGGCCAATATGGCTCAATGGGCCGCCATATTCGGCGGCGTCAGCAGGGATGATGACGAAGGCGAAGGCGGCGGCGGGATCATCGGTCTGATCCTGATGGCCATCCTGGCCCCCCTGGCGGCGACTTTGATTCAGATGGCCATCTCCCGATCCCGGGAATATCTGGCTGATGAGGGCGGGGCAAGGGTATCCGGCAAACCTTATGGTCTGGCGAGCGCTCTCGATAAGTTGGGAAAGGCTTCTAAGGCCATTCCCATGGACGCGAATCCCTCCACGGCCCACATGTTTATTGTCAACCCCCTGTCGGGACGCGCCCTGATGAACCTGTTCAGTACCCATCCCCCGATCGAGGAAAGAATTTCCAGATTGCGGGGGATGCGCCCAGTTTAAAAAAGGAGAGGATAATGGAAGAGGATAAAAATAAAAAAGGCTTTGTAATCAGGGACCATCGCCACTTTGATGGGACTGGGGAGGTGCGCCAGGAATCGGAAGAAACCCCCAAGGAAGTTAAACACGAGGATGTAAAGCCCGAAGATGTAAAGAAAGACGAGCCCACCCCGGAACAACCCAGGGATACGATTGCCCAAGATCTGCCGGAGGAAGATGAAGCTATGGAAGGGTATCTTCCGGAGGTCAATTTCATGAATTTCGTTCTGTCCCTGAGTACGACCGCCATGTTTCATTTCGGCGATTTTCCTGATCCCGCCTCCGGTGAGGCCGCAAAAAATATTGCCGCTGCAAAACATACAATTGATACCATTGGTATGCTGAAGGCCAAGACGGAAGGGAATCTGGACGACAATGAAAAGACACTGATTGACGCGGTGCTTTTTGAACTCCGCATGCGATACGTCAAAGAGAACAGCTAAGGCAATAATGAACCCTGTCGTTCGTTTAGCCCCGGCCAAGGTTAACCTCTATCTGAAAATAATCAGGAAAAGAGAGGATGGGTATCACGACCTTGCCACCCTGATGCAGCGCATCAGTCTCTATGATGAATTGATCTTCAAGCCGGCAAACGGGGGGATTGTTCTCCATTGTCCCCATACAAACCTTCCCGAAGACACCAACAACATCGTGTACCGGGCAGCCGCCATTTTTCTCCGAAAAGTGCCCTTTCCGGACGGCATCGACATTACCATAAAGAAGTCCATACCTGTTGCTGCCGGACTTGGCGGCGGCAGTTCCAATGCTGCAACTACCCTTATGACCCTCAATGAACTTGCGGGACATCCATTAAGCAGAGCGACCTTGATGGAAATGGGCGCTTCATTAGGCGCCGATGTTCCCTTTTTTATTCTTGAGCAAACCGCCTGGGCTTTTGGCATCGGTGACCGCCTGGAGGCTGTATCCGATGCACCCCATCTTTTTTTTCTCCTGGTCAATCCCGGTTTTGAACTTTCCACAAAGGATGTTTACGAAGGTTTGAATTTAAGATTGACAAAAGAGACAATCCATTATAGCATCCCTCGATTTTTTGAACGCCATGATGTCATCATGGAGCTGCATAATGACTTGGAGAAGGTTTCCATCAATCTTCACCCCGTCTTGAAGGAAATCAAGACGCTTCTCCTTAGTCATGGCGCATCGGGCGCCTTGATGTCAGGCAGCGGTCCTACAGTCTTCGGTGTCTTTGACAGCGAAGAGATGGCTATAAAGACGGAACAATCATTGAAGGGATACGAGACCTGGTCTCTTTTTCGTGCCCACTCCATTTAGATATTCCCTCCGGCACGATCCTATCGCTGTTTTTTCGTCGTAACGAAGCGTTTATCATGGATCGCAGGCAATAATGGGGCGTCGTCAAGCGGTAAGACACAAGAATTTGGATCTTGCACTCGGAGGTTCGAATCCTCCCGCCCCAGCCAATTTGTACAAAAGCGTGTCAAAAGAGGACTCTGATGCTTGAAAGAATTCGTATTTTCACGGGAAATGCTACACCTGATTTAGCAGCAAACATCACCAAGAATCTGGGTGTCCCCCTCGGTAAAGCAAATGTTTCATTCTTCAGTGACGGAGAAACGCGAGTAGAGATCAATGAAAATGTCCGGGGAATGGATGTCTTTATCATCCAGTCTACCTGTCCGCCCGTAAGTGTAACGCTTATGGAGCTCCTCATCATGATTGATGCCATGAAAAGGGCTTCGGCGTACCGAATTACAGCCGTCATTCCCTATTACGGCTATGCCCGTCAGGACAGGAAAGTGACGCCCCGAGCACCGATTACGGCCAAACTCGTGGCCGACCTGATCGCCACGGCCGGGGCCAACCGGGTCCTTTCCATGGATCTTCATGCTGGTCAGATTCAAGGTTTTTTCAATATCCCTGTGGACAACCTCTTTGCTACCCCCGTCCTTCTCGATTATATCAAGCAGGATTATCGCACCAATACCGTAATCGTTTCTCCCGATACCGGGGGCGTTGTGCGGGCTCGGGCCTTTGCTACCCGCCTGGGTGTAAATCTTGCCATCATCGATAAGCGCCGGGAAGGCCCGAATGAAGCTCAGGTCATGAACATCATCGGTAATGTCGCCGGGAAAAAGGTGGTCGTTCTCGATGATCTCATCGACACGGCCGGTACCGTCGTTCAGGCGGCCAAGGCACTGAAAGAGGCCGGGGCGCTTGATGTATCCGTGTGCTGTACCCATCCCGTACTCTCCGGACCCGCCATTGAACGTCTCGAAAGCTCAGACATCAAAGAAATCATTGTCACCGATACAATTCCCCTTCATGACGGGGCAAAAGCCTGTAAACGCGTCAAGGTTCTTTCTGTAGCCGGTCTCCTCAGCGAGGCGGTAAGAAGGATTTATTATGATGATTCAGTCAGTTCACTCTTCATTTAGGAGGCACGCATGGAAGCCGTAGCATTAAGGGCGTCTGCCCGCAAGACATCAGGAAAGGGACCCGCCCGCCGTGCTCGTACGAGCGGACTGATCCCGGCCGTTTTTTATAACCCCCAGGCTGAATCGCTCATGTTGACTGTCAGCGCCGCAGATATGAAAATCATCCTCAAGAAAAAGGACGAGAATGTATTCATCAACCTGCAGATCGAGGACGAGGGAAAATCAACAGACAGGATGTCAATTATCAAAGACATCCAGATAGATTGCCTGACGGGACAGATTATTCATATTGATTTTTATGAAATCAGCATGGATCATAAATTGACCGTCGATGTTCCCTTGCATTTCGAGGGTGCTCAGGAGGTTGTCAAGCAGGGCGCTGAATTGCTGATCATGAAAAAAGAGGTGTCCATCTCCTGCCTGCCCTCCATACTGCCTGATCACTTTGCCGTTGACGTCAGCGGTCTGAAGGCAGGCGAGGCATTGCGGGTCAGGGATCTTCCCCTTACGGAAGGCATGACTATCCTTGAGTCAGAGGACACCATTCTGGCCATGGTATCCGTAACCAGGGAAGAAGCGAAACCGGAAGCTGAAGAAGAAGCAGCAAAAGAGCCGGAAGCTGTGAAACAGAAGGCCAAGACTAAGGCTAAGGAATAAGAGGCAAGAGACGGACAATCTGCGGCGTCGCCAGGGGATAAATACCGAATGGTATTGATAGTTGGGCTCGGCAATCCCGGCAGGCTTTATGAGAAAGGGCGCCACAACGCGGGATTCATGGTTGTTGATCAACTGACTTTGGATCTTCAGATTCCCGTGGAGCAAAGAAAGTTTACCGCCCTCTCCGGCAGAGGGAAGATTGAAGATACTCAGGTCATATTCGTTAAGCCGCAGTCATACATGAACCTGAGTGGTGAGGCTGTTCGAAGGTTCTTTGACTTTTATAAGATGGAAAAACCCGAAGACGTCATAGTCGTTCATGATGACCTCGACCTTCCTTTCTCTGTCATACGGTTGAAAGCAGGCGGTGGTCATGGGGGGCATAAGGGGCTGTTATCGATCATTCAGCATCTTGGAAGCCCGGACTTTCTGAGAGTGCGCATAGGCATCGGAAAGCCGGACGACAAGGAAATGACTGAGCGACACGTCCTCGAACCCTTCTCCAGAGAAGAGATGAAGCGCTTGACCGGGGTTGTTACTACAGCCTGCTTAGCGGTCAGGGAGGTGGTTTCATCGGGGATTCAGACGGCTATGAACAAATATAACAGTAGTACTATAAATAATTTATCTGAGGAGGTTTAATGATGTGTAAGGGTAAACAAAGTGTATTTTCTTTTCTGACAGTCATGGCCATCATGTTGTTTCTGATGGTTCCCATGGCCTTTGCCGGTGAGGCGGATATCAAACTGCCGAGCCTGGCCCAAGTTACGTTTATGGGCGGATCGCTAAGCGGGATGCTCATCCTGAATCTTGGTCTCATTGTCTGCGCAATCGGCATTGGTTTCGGCTGGATGCAGTACAACCAGACAAAGCAGCTGCCGTCCCATCAGGCAATGCTCGATGTCTCCGCCACCATCTGGGAGACCTGTAAGACCTATGTTCTGCAACAGGGTAAATTTCTCGCCGGCCTGTGGATTCTGATTGCAATCTGTATGGTTTATTATTTCGGCGCCCTGTCGCATATGCCTACGGTCGATGTTTTGGTTATTCTCTTCTGCTCGATCATGGGAATTCTTGGTTCCTACGGCGTCGCCTGGTTCGGCATCCGAATCAACACCGTCGCCAACTCCCGGGCCGCCTTCGCGTCCTTGAGCGGCGAACCGCTGAATATCGTCAATATCTGCCTTCGTTCCGGTATGAGCGTGGGCCTCCTCCTGGTCAGCATCGAACTCTTGTTCATGATTCTCATCCTGGCCTACATCCCCACAGAAATGGCAGGCGCCAGCTTCATCGGCTTCGCCATCGGTGAGTCCCTGGGCGCCAGCGCCCTGCGTATCTGCGGTGGTATCTTCACCAAGATCGCCGACATCGGTTCCGACCTCATGAAGATCATCTTCCACCTTCCCGAAGACGATCCCAAAAACCCCGGCGTCATCGCTGATTGTACTGGCGACAACGCCGGTGACAGCGTCGGCCCCACGGCGGACGGTTTCGAGACCTACGGCGTTACAGGCGTAGCCCTGATCGCTTTCCTGGCCCTGGCCCTGGCCGACAATCCCGCCATGGGCGGCAAGCTGATCGTCTGGATCTTCGCCATGCGTATCCTCATGATCCTGACCTCCCTGGCCTCCTACTTTGTGAATGACTCGCTCAGCAAGTCGCTGTTCGCCGGCAAGAAGGAATTCAACTTCGAACATCCCCTGACCAATCTGGTCTGGATTACCTCCATCGTGTCCATCGTCGTGACCTTTGCGGCGAGCTATGTCCTCCTCGCCGAGCTGCCGCAAGTAGTTGGCGGCATGGCCCTCTGGTTGGCACTCTCCATCATCATCAGTTGCGGTACCATCGCCGGCGCTTTGATTCCGGAATTTACGAAGGTATTCACCAGCACCGGCTCCCGTCACTGCGAAGAATGCGTCAATGCCTCCCGCCAGGGCGGCGCCTCCCTCAACATCCTCTCCGGATTGGTCGCCGGTAACTTCTCCGCCTTCTGGGAAGGCCTGACCATCCTGCTCCTCATGTTTGTCGCCTATCTCGTATCGATGGCGCCTTCAGTTATGGAAATCATGCCGGCGGCTTTCAAGTTCGCCGCCCCGGTCTTCGCCTTCGGTCTCGTCGCCTTCGGTTTCCTCGGCATGGGCCCGGTGACCATCGCTGTGGACAGCTTCGGACCCGTATCGGATAATGCCCAGTCCATTTATGAACTGTCCATGATCGAATCCCGTCCGGATGCCAAGGAAGTCGTGAAAAAGCACTACGGTATCGACCCGGATTTCGGGGCTGCCAAGCACTGCCTCGAATCAGCGGACGGCGCGGGGAACACCTTTAAAGCCACAGCCAAGCCGGTCCTCATCGGCACCGCTGTCGTCGGCGCCACGACCATGGTCTTCGGGATCATTATCCTCCTGGAGAAGATGTTCGGCAACGTCGTAGCAAAACTTAGTCTCGTCCAGCCTGAGGTCATCCTCGGCCTCCTCATGGGCGGCTGCGTGATTTACTGGTTCACCGGCGCTTCGATCCAGGCCGTTGTGACGGGCTCCTACCGGGCCGTCGTTTACATCAAGGAAAATATCGATCTCAGCAAGGCGGAAGCATCGATTGAAGACAGCAAGGAAGTCGTCAAGATCTGTACAGTTTACGCCCAGAAGGGGATGATCAACATCTTCATCGTCGTCTTCTTCATGGCCCTGTCCCTGGCCTTCGTCGATCCCTACTTCTTCATCGGCTACCTCGTCGGGATCGCCTTCTTCGGACTTTTCCAGGCTATCTTCATGGCTAATGCCGGCGGTTGCTGGGATAACGCCAAGAAGATCGTCGAAGTCGATCTGAAGCAGAAGAACACGCCTCTTCACGAGGCAGCCGTTGTCGGCGACACCGTCGGCGACCCCTACAAGGACACCTCTTCGGTTTCCATGAACCCGATCATCAAGTTCACGACCCTGTTTGGTCTTCTCGCTACGGAAATCGCCGTAACCATGACAAACACAAATGTGAAGTTTGGTCTGGCCGCCGTGTTCTTCGTAATCGCCTTGATCTTCGTCTATCGTTCCTTCTACGGCATGAGAATTTCCGCCGAGAAGTTAGGCTAAAACTCTCCTGAATTAATCAGGAAATAACCATTCAAAGGCGCCTCCTTGACGGGAGGCGCCTTTTTTTATCCTGCAAATCAATACGCCAATCACCCCTCTAATTCATTGACTTTCGTTTTGAATGGTGAAAAGTTTCAGACCGCCGCATCGACGGCTAACGCCTTAAGGGAGAAACACTCATGACCGTCTTAAAATCGTTCTTAAAAATGCTGTTGAGTTTCGCGCCCTGGTTATTCTTTTTGATCATCGCCCACGACTCCATGTTCCGGCTCAAGGTGGGCATCATCGGTGCCGCAGTCCTGACCGTGGTCATGGCCGTAGCCCGACTGCACAGGGGCGTCATCATGTGGGTGGGCATTCTGTTTTTCACCTACGCCATTGTGGCGGTGGTCATTCTGAATGACATGTGGGCCGTGCACTACATGGGTGCGCTGGCCAACGGCGCTCTCGCGTTGGGTACCTGGGCGGGCGCCGCCCTGAAGCGGCCCTTCACCCTGGAGTATGCCCGTGAGCACACGGACCCGTCACTGTGGGAAAATCCGGCATTCCTGCGCACAAACTACTTCTTGACCGCGATATGGGGCGTGGTGTTCACCATCAACGCGTTCTTGGCCTGGCAACGAAGCATCCAGCCTGCTATGCCCGGCTGGGCCTACGAGACCATCTCGTACAGCTTCATGGTCTCGGCCATGTTCATCAGCATCTGGTATCCGGAATACCTCAGACGCCGTCGCAATTCACAGGCAGCAAAATCGTAGTAATACATGCAACGTGCACATTTTTGAGCGTGAGATTGTATTCAATTCTTCCTGAAAGAAATAGGCCGTATTCTTTCTATTTTTCGTAGATTTCAAAAGATAATCGTGAAACAAATGCCCTAGTTCTGATAAACAGTTGGATCGGTCCCACCCATTGTACAATGTAGGAGGGAAATATGGACTGGCTGAAAGAGCCGACTCCAACAGATCCGATTTGATATTACATCCAGAACGAAGGTGCGAACATGAGCGATTTCAAAAAAACAATAAACAATGCATTCCAGGATGAAGACTATCGCCACGGCTACGCTGACGAATTCTTAAATTCATACATTGCTACGCAGATCAAAGTTTTAAGAGAACAGCGCGGATGGAGCCAGAAAGAATTGGCTGACCGTGCCGATATGTTGCAACCAAGGATTTCTGCTTTGGAAAATGTGAATTACTCTTCTTGGAGCATTAAAATATTGCGACGGTTGGCTGAGGCATTCGATCTAACCCTAAACGTGTCTTTTGAAAGTTTTGGGGAAAGATTGGAAGATTTTGATAATTTCAGCCGAG
>JANXZC010000082.1 GCA_025355725.1 Syntrophus sp. (in: bacteria) | reverse complement strand
CGTGCCACCTTGGCCGTTACAATCGAATCAGCCACGCAAACTTGGTGAAGCACAATTAACAGGTCAAAGGTGAAAGGCCCGGATCATGAAGATCGACTGTCATTGCCACGTGTTCGACAATGACTGCATCCCCGCCGTGGGGCTTTTGCAGAGCCGGTTCGGCATCGTCGTCGAAAGCCGTCTCCCGGAGGCCGGCGGCGCCGATGCCGGTGACGGCGGCAAGCCCTTCCCTGACAGTCTGACGGGACGTTTTTCCCTCGATTTCCATTCCCTCCTCGGCTCCCTCACGGACCCTGCGGAGAAGGACAGCGTCCGTTATCTCGCTTCCCACCCCCGCGACTTCGTCCGCTTCATCCTTGCGGGCATGAAGAGCACCGCCGACATTGCGGCGGACATGATGGGCAAGGCAAGGGATATCGATATCTGGGTCCCCCTGATGATGGATACGGAGCGGGGCTACGAAGGGGCTCCTTCCCCGGTCGGCTTCGACGCCCAGAAGCTGGCGATGATGGACTTGACGGCCCGGGGGAAAGGCCGGATCATGCCCTTTTATGCCTACGATCCCCGCTCCCGTTCTGTCGATGCGGTTAGAAACGCCATCGAGAAGGAGGGGTTTGTCGGCGTGAAGCTCTATCCACCCTTGGGTTTTCGGCCCTCCGGCAATGACGATCCCGCCGTGGAGGCCAATCTGGAGGACCTCTATGACTATTGCACGGCCGGGAAGGGGCCGCCCGTTCCCATTACCGCCCATTGCAGTTGGAGCGATGGGGTCTATTCGAACCGGGCCGTCCCCGGGGTCAGCCGCTACAAGGAATACTATCGGGACATGGCCCATCCGTTCCAATGGGAAAATGTACTGGCCCGGCACCGGGACCTGAAGGTCAATCTGGCCCACTTCGGCGGCGCCGGGGAATGGGAACGGCGCGCTCTTGCCGATCCGCCCGCGGGGGCGGAGAAGAACTGGGCCGATGCGATCCTCCGGCTCATGGGGGATTATGAACATGTATATACGGATTTATCCTTCCACGGCATCCTCGCGGCAGAGTATGGCGAGGCCTACGGTCAGGCTCTCCGGGAGGCGGTTCGCGGCGTGGAAGACCGGGTCCTCCTGGGGAGTGACTGGTACATGTCGGCCATCCAGGGCGGTCTCGCCGATTACTGGCGCAATTTCGCCGCCGCCCTTCCCGATCTCTTCGCCGACCTGACGGGAAAGAACGCGATCAGGTTTCTCCAATCCCCGGCGGCGGCAATCCACTTCCCCGCATTTCTCGCTTCCCAAAACGGCATCGATAGTTCCTTTGTGGACCTGTTTTGTTGATGCCTGGGGGCTGGAGTTGACGCAGCGGATTTCCTTCCTGATTGAGCAAGCCCGGCCGTGAGGGCCGGTCATCAGGGCGGGATGAGGCGTTGACTTTATTATTCATCCGAGGGAAAATATCCTATTGACATATGATTTCGTTCTACTTATAGTTCGTCATCACCGAAGCAAGTTGGCAATTCAGTGCGCTTTTCCGAACCGCAAACAAGGAGGAACGTATGGCTGCTAAACAGGCTCCCGCCTTTGAAAAAGGCAAACTCTACAACCTGCCCATCATCGATATCAAGCCGGACCCCGATCAACCCCGTAAGTTCATGGACCCCCAGGCCTTGGAGGAACTCGCCGCTTCCATAAAGCAGCTCGGCATCCTTCAGCCCGTCCTTTTCCGGCCGGGCGAGCAGGGCGCTGTGATCCTCGTGGCGGGGGAACGGCGGTTCGCCGCGGCCCAAAAGGCTTGCCTTACGGCCATCCCCGGCATCTTGGTCGATGGCTCTCCCGCCGAGATCGCCCTGGTGGAAAATCTCCAGCGCCAGGACCTGACGGTTATCGAGGAAGCGGAGGCTCTGGGGCGCCTCGTGGACAACATGAAATACACCCAGGAGCAGGCCGCCGCCGTCATCGGCAAGAGCCGCCAGACGGTGACGGATATCCTGTCGCTCACCCGCCTCCCCCGGGAGATCCGCGACGACTGCCGGAACAACGCCAAATGCCCCCGCCAACTCCTCATTGAGATCGCCCGGAAGAAGCAGGACCGGGCCATGATCAACCTCTACAACAAGTACAAGGAAAGCGGCCTGACGACCGGCGAATTGCACAAGGAGCGCCAGACCCATGAGGCGAAGACGGAGCTGGAGATCGTCAAGGGCGCCGTCAGGAATCTCCAATCCATGAAGACGAACATAGCCAAGCTGGAACTCGCCATTATGGAGGAAGAGGAAAAGACCGCTTTTGTCAGCGAAATAAACCAATTGAACCAGGAGCTGACGGACCGCCTGAACGGGATAATCCTCCGGTTAGATCAAAGGTAAACAGCCCGGCGGCGGGCCATAAAAAAGAGCAAAAAACGGGGAGCACTTTCGTCAATAGGTTAATTATATCAATAAATTAACCTATGCCGGTACACCGGCAAAGATTTTTCAGGCGGTGGGAAATGTAACAGAACGTTCCAGTTTGGCGATTAATTTTTCTGCGACACCACCCTAGGCGGTAAAGAAATACCGATGTTAGTCGGTCTAATTGTCACGGGCCCTGCAATAAATTGCTTCTCACGAGCCCAATGGGATGGGCTATCTATACCCGTCAAAACGATCATATGTTATACATAAAGGCATGTTAAGATGAGTAACAAGACTGTAATAGCCATATTGAATGAGGTTTTTCAGGATCGTGATTATGATTTGTCCTTGCTTTCTATAGAAGAGTTCAAGGACCTTTCGAATAGATTGACCGTTTTTGCATCGGAATACGAGGCACCACCTCGTCCGGCAGGCACATCCAGATACTATGCTGGTGGAACAGCATGGAACTCCAATCAAGTGCCCCAAAGCAAGGTTTGGTTTGGCCCAGCTGGTCTGCAATACGGCGCTGATATGGCCATTGTTCAGACTCTTTGCCTAATGCACGACAGTGTGGCATGTCATGACCCTGTTACGGATATGATAGGTGCACATAAGGCAGATTTTTTGTCACCATTTTTCTCAAACCTTTACGAAGGAGAGATCATAACAGATAGTGACAACTACGGTACGAAATCCATAACAAAAGAGACTATTGAGAATGCTGCAGCGCGCCTAAACCCAACACTTCGCGTGTATGATCAAGCAAGGAAATTAATAGAACGTGGCCATCTACTTCCTGTTCCGACTCGTGTTTTACTTGTCCAAAATCAGCACTCTGTGGAAACGCAGTTACGTTACGCAGGCAGAGATTCAGAGATGCTACGGATTGCGGCTGAAAGCAAGACAATTCCTACAAATGATGGAGTTATTAACGTCTTTATGCAACCTAACGGCAGTTCCAAGATATCTGTCGGTCTTGCATTAGACAATCCAGCCCTTCGACTACACTATGGAATTATGCACCACCTGAAATGTCTTCTTGTTGCATTCAAAGCATCAGCTGACTTCGCACCTTTCGATGATTTCGGCTGGAATACTCTTGCATACAAGTATGACGAGTTGGCCAAAAATCTTTTCAAAAAGAGTCTCATAAACTTGGCAAAAACAGTTGCCACCAGTAACCTTGCGATTCCCATAGTTCGTGGGTTTTCTGTTCAGGACATAGTTTCTATACGCCATGATGAGGAAGTATTTGAGGAGTTACGAACTATTCTTCGACGATCGGCAGAACCTGTGCTGGTTTCACGGGACTTGAGCGAGTTTTATGACGATTATGAAAGGCAAGCGTTGGATGCGATTGAACAGTGGAGGGGCTCGATTTCAGCATTTCCCCATAAAAGAAACTTATTCAAAAACACGCTAATTGCAGGAGGTTCGGCTTTGGCTGTAGCTAGTGCCATAATGTTCGCAACCGAAGATCCAGTTTCTTCTATTATTAAAGGTGTTAGTGGTGTTCCTGGTCTATATTACGGTCTCAAAGACCTGCTAGTATCTGGCCAAGACCCTAAACAGCGACTTTTTAAAATAATGAGAAGATATTCTTTTTCAGAACAGAGAGAGGAGTAAGACAACACAGTCCTCAGCATAGACAACATCGGTTGATTGGGAGGAGAGGCCGTGAGGGACCCATTAAATGATGAAATCCTATAAGGGGTCTGCGAAAGGAAAGCCCAGCCCAACAATTAATAGAACTGCACTATCAGCGGCAGCTTTACCAAAATTGTTACGTTGTCTGCGATATATTGCTCCCCCCGTGCCCAGAGGGGCGCGACTCATCTCGCCCCGTTAGGCTGAATCAATAAAAACTGACCAGTCCATTATTTTCTGTTATAATAGCTCACAGGAAGGTGTGTATGGAATTTGAGTGGGACCAGAAATAGGCTGCTGCAAATATACAAAAGCACAATGTCACATTTCAGGAAGCGGCAACGGTCTTTGGAGATCCTTTGGCTGTTACGTTTTATGACCCAGATCACTCTGTTAATGAGAACCGCTTTATCACTTTTGGGTTATCGCTCCAGGAACGATTACTCATTGTTTCCCATGCGGAACGGGGAGGCCGAACAGGAATCATAACCGCACGTTTGATGGACCGTAACGAAAGGATAATTTATGAAGAAAGTTAACGAATCCGGCGAACTCCGCCCGGAGTATAAGAGGGAAGATCTGGGTCAGGGAATCCGAGGTAAATATTACGACTCTTACCAAAAAGGAACCAACCTGGTACTCATCAACCCCGAGGTGGCAAAAGTGTTCCCTACGGAAGCCGCCGTTAATGAGGCGCTGATGTCTCTCATTAAAGTTGCGCAAAAATCGACGGGACTAACCTCGCTCTCAATCGGACGTGCTAAAAAGCTGCGTGCCGGTTAGCTTTTAGTGTTGTAGATGGCGCAACACTTGATAAAGTAAGAAAATTTGGAAAGAGGTAAAGACATGATTATGAAAAACGGCATCATCGTTTTTGCCGCCGCCGTTCTCCTGGCATTGGCCGGGTCGCTTTATGCCGGTGATACAATGGGCCGGACATTGGATATGACCTATCCCTATGATGAAAATACTATCTATTGGCCGAATGCAACAACCTTCAAGCAGACAAGGGAGTATTGGGGCATAAACGATAAAGGGTACTGGTATGCCGCCAACAATTACAGCGCCGCAGAACATGGAGGGACGCACGTCGATGCCCCTATCCATTTTTCCCGGAACGGCCGGACGATCGATCAAATACCCCTCGCCGACTGGACCGGACCGGCGGTGAAGATTGACGTGACGAAAAAGTGCGAGGAGAACCGCGATTATCTCCTGACGACGGAAGACATAAAGGAGTGGGAAAAAAGGTGTGGGCGCATACCGAAGCGCGCCTGGGTCATCATGTACACGGGCATCGGAACAAAGTACTACCCGGATCGGAAAAAGGTGCTGGGGACGGATATCATGGGAATGGATGCCATTCCGCAGCTCAGCTTTCCGGGCTTCTCACCCGAAGCGGCGGAATTCCTCGTGAAGGAAAGGAATATCAGTGGCATCGCCATCGACACGCCGAGCATCGACTATGGGAAATCCCAGGATTTCAGAGTCCATCGCATCATCTGCGGCGCCGACAAGGTCGCCCTGGAAAATATCGCCGGTCTGGATAAGCTGCCCGAGGCGGGCGCTACATTATACGTCGTACCTATGCTCATCAGGAACGGAACCGGTGCCCCGGCGCGGGTCTTCGCCGTGCTGCCATAACAGCCTAAACGGAAGTTCATAATTGTTAAGGAGGATGAA